>CAYZEZ010000071.1:14108-18391 GCA_964477295.1 uncultured Bacteroides sp.
TGTTGTACCTGTTTTATCCCAGGCAGTATGCTGCTCTGTATGCGTTCGGCATAATTGATACTGTCTTCGATCTTCCTGTTTTTTACCTGGATCTCCTGTTCAATTCGCTTGGCCTCTGTAATATCGTGCCCGACAAATAAAATGGTTTCCAGTTCATCCTCGTTAAATTCAGGAATAGCATCAATGCTCATAATTTGCATTGTCGACTCCACTCCGGATTGAACGGGCAAATGGAGTTCTGTATTTGATTTTTCAGGATCCTTTTTTATACTATCGAGGGTCGCTTCGAAATATTCCTTAAGTTCATCCGAAAGCTGTACCTCAGACAGGTTTTTATTAAGCAGTGCACCGGGTGGATCACTGGTATAGTTCTCAACAATAGGATTGGCATAGTAAAACCGGCCCTCGACGCTTAGCCTGATGATCATGTCAAGGCTGTTTTCTGAAAGCGACTGCATCCTGGTTTTCAACCGTTCCTCCCTGGCTGCCCGGCGCCGTTCCGTGATATCCCTGGAATTCAATATAATGCCCTTTATCGATGGGTCATCAAGCCTGTTTATGACAGTTGTTTCAAGGAATACGATCTGTCCGTCTTTTCTTACAAACGAATATTCTATCGTCGGAGTCAGATCAGGTTCCCGGATGACTTGCTCAAAAGTCTGTTGCATCTCAGACTGCCCCTCCAGGGATAGCCGCTCCATGTCTTTACCCTTCATTAATTCCTCTGGTGAGTAACCTAAAATGTTTTGTGCAGAAGGGCTCACATAGGTCATCAACTGATCGCTGCTGTATATAAAAATTATCTCCGAGGCATTTTCCAGCAGCCTGTACAACCGTGTCTGTGCATTCTCCACCTCCGTGATCTTTGATTCAAGCTGCTGGTTTGAATTCTGCAGCTCTTCCTGCGTCGCCCGCATCTCTTCTGCATTTTCCTTCAGTTTCTCTTCGTTTTGGCGCAATTCAATAGTCATTTTCTGCGAATCTTCCAGCAGCTGTTCTGTTTTTTGGTTGACCCGCAGGTTGAATATGGTGCGTGCAATGATATTGCCAAGCTCTTTTACCAGGCGGATCGTCAATTCAGGAATCTCCTCCTTCAGCGATGCAATTTCAATGATCCCCTGCATCTGGTCTTCAGAAATCAATGGTACGATCAGAAGACAACGTGGTTTTTGATCCCCCAGGATACCTGAAGTAATGGTAATATAGTCTTCAGGTATCTCCGTCCTGTAGATATAATCCCTTTCATAGGCGCACTGTCCTACCAATCCATGACCCAGCTTAAATTCCTGGTGTATGAATTTTTTCCTGCTGTACGCGTAAGTAGCCAGGCTTACCAGTTTCTCCTCTTCTTCATCAAATAAATAAATAGCCCCCTGGATGGCCTCAATGTATTTTACAAGGTGTTCAAGTACATGATCTGCCAGCTCTTCAAGCTTATTGTACATCCTGAGAATATTGGATATCAGGTTGCGGCCTTCTGATATCCAGTTCTGTTCCGACTCTTTCTTGTAATTCGCCAGTAAATTCTGCCGCATCACCAGCAGTGATTTGCCTAATAAATCGTTTTCCTCTTCCGGAGTTATATCGACGTTGTAATTCCCTTTCCCTATCTCTTCAGCAAAGACTGCATTCCTGCTTATGATCTGGTTTGACTTATTGATCATCTCCCGGTAATGTGCTATCTCATCCCTTCTGATTATGTTCCAGGCCACAACGACAAGGACAAACAATAATGGAAGTAAATAGAACAGGATTATCTCGGGATGTGATCTGTGGATGGCAATAATGTTGGACGGATTAATGGATAGTCCCTGATGGATTAAGATAATGAAAACTGCAACAATTGGGAATAAAAAACCAGTAACAACTGCATAAACCAATGCCCTTTTGTACGTTGGGAAGCGGAAAAACCAATTTTTGTCTGATAAATTCATCCCTATTTTTTGACAGTTTTCAACCGGGTAACAAGACTGTTTGAAATGATCCTGGCCAGGTTTTTAAAGGTCCACTCTGTTTCATTGTCTATTTCCTTAAAACATGCCAGCTCAATCATCCCGATAGATTCTTTATTTAGTAACAGCGGGACTAAAATCAGGTTTCCTGGTGATCCTTCTCCCAGGCCGGAAGTAATTTTAATATAATTTTCAGGAATATCGGTTATCTTCATAACGGATTTATTCTTTACAACCTGGCCATTGAGTCCTTCTCCTGTTTTAAATGGGGCCGGGGCATTATCTGAAGCCCAGGCATAAGTGCAAACAGGCTTAAACTCCTGCTTTTCATCCTCCTTCAGATAAATAATTCCAAGCACAATCTCAAACTGCTTGGCAATATTTGTAAGGATCTTTTCCGCAAACGTTTCAATATCATCCTCCTTATTCAGGTGTGGAATTATGAATTCAGCTAACTGATCAATGTCAATATCATAAGCCAATACAGGCGATTCTTCAATGGAGACATTGGATTTTTCATCGCTTTCAGGCTGACCTGTTTCCTGCTCCGGCAATTCAATCTCAGGATGTTCATGCATTAAATTAACCTGCAACAGGTGAACAACAAACAAAGCCCCGACTGCAATAAAGATCAACAACAGGATTAAGTAAATTAAGTTGGTGGAATTCACATCCGGATTCATTGATAAATTATTCCAAATGACGATGAAAAGCAAAATCAGCAATAACACACTGGCAATAAATGAAAATATGGCGATCAGCCTGTATTTGTCTTTATTAATCATTATCAGGATAGTTTGCTCATAGCAAATTTAAACTTTTTGCGACAGGAAAAATATAAAATCAATGATCTGTTCCCCGGTTAATATTTTATCGGGATCAATACACTGCAAGGCCGATTTTGTCATAGTGGAAATTTCACAATCCTCAGGATCCTGGATTATACAATAGCTGTTTTGCTTTTTTAATGCGATCATGCCTGATGTTCCATCCCTGTTTGCTCCTGACAATAATATTCCGGTTAAATCCTTGCCAAAGGCTTCAGCTGCTGATCCAAAGCAGATATCAATCGAAGGCCTTGAGTGATTTACCGGGGGATCAATAGTAAGAGAGATTGTATGCTTATCCTCTATGAACATGTGATAGTTTGCCGGAGCAAGATATACAATTCCTTTTTCAATCATCGTTTTATCCATTGGTTCAATTATTCTCAGCGGGATCTTTTCACCAAAAATTTCAGCAATGCCGGTCCTGACCTGTTTTAACCTGTGCAAACATATAAAAGTGGGGAATGGCATCGGGCCTTTTAAAGCCCTCAGCAGATTTGCAACAACCTTAAAACTGCCAGCTGATCCTCCTATAACCAATGCCCTGGTCATAAATTATCTGTTCATCGAATTAGTACTTTCCGGTAAATGCCCTCCTCCTCAGCCGGTCTTTTAAATTTCCTTGAAACCGTGTAATCTTCAATCTGTTCTTTAACTCCCAAAACAAGGATCCCCCCGGCCGGAAGAATTCCCGCCAGGTTATTTAATATGTGATTTTTAATCGGTTGGGTGAAGTTTAATAATTGATTACGGATCATGATAAAATGTGCCTGTTCAGGTGAATCATGCAACAAATTAAAATGACGCGTGAATTTAATTTTCCTGGTTAACGAGGATTTAATACAGTTTCTTCCGGGATTAAAAAAATCCTTCAGGGATTTTTTTCCACCACCATTCAAATAATTTTCAGAGCTCAGTTTTATAAAATTCTTATCCAGAATTCCGGCCTTTAAATGTTCCAGGTCAACAAAATTCGAGGTGGATGAATAAATCTGACATCGATTTATAAAATTTTCCTCGGCTAACAGGATGAGCAGGCTAAAGGCATCGTGACCCGACACACTCCTGGGGATCCAGAATAATGGCCGGCTGAATGAAGTGAACAATTGGGGAATAATTTGCATCCTGAGGTATTTCCACATACCCGGATCACGAAAAAGCTCCGATGAACCGGCCGAGATCCCGGATAAAAACTCCTCAATGCTGGTTTCATTTTCAAGCAGGCGGGCAATAAGGGATTCAGCATCCTTAATTAAATGTTTTTCAAGGTACTTGCTTATCCTGTACCGCAGCAGGTTAAATCCAATTTCTGAAAGATCAAGGTTATAATTTGAACGAACCGATTGGATAAACTTCCTGGTATCTGGTGGGTTTATTGTGAGCATATCTAACCACGTTCAATTTGCTTTTTGAGCCTTTCTATTTCATTATTGGCCTCCTCGAGGAGCTGATATTTCAATTTTCTTTCGGTTATATCCTGTCCCAGAAAATAAACCTTAAAAAT
>CAYZEZ010000072.1:0-18154 GCA_964477295.1 uncultured Bacteroides sp.
TTCTCAGCTTCCACATAGATACAATAAAGTGCATTTTCAGTTACATTCTTGTATTGATATACAAAGGTGTCGGTCGATAATGAAGAGATTTTAAGATAATCGCCATAGTCCTTACTGATATACACATTATAGGCGAACAGATCGTCACCCCAGCCGATATATTGTGTCCAGTTGATCAGGAGCGAACCATTGCATGAATCATAATTTGCACTGGCATATATTGTGTGGTGATAATCGGCCAAAGGGCTTATATCATCAGGGTAAACAGTTGCTACGGTATAAGGTACCGACCGGCTGTAGGCAGATGAGTTCTGATGAATATATGTATGAATGCCGGCATCCACTGAATCGATGGCATCGGCAGCAAGTGGTACCGATCCCTTCCTTCCCTGGTATACCACATAGCGGACAACACCTTCTGCAGAAGCAGGCTCCCACTCGATGACAACTTCGTTTTGCCCGGTATCGACACTAACCCTCCTGATCACTGCAGGCTCATGTTCCTGGCCGAAGATATCTATTATGGTAAGGAAAATAAATAAAAACCATATTGTGATCTGTCTTAACATGCTTTATCCTGAATAATAAACGCTGCAATAAAGTTAATAACGATATTTAACTTATTTGATTTCATTAGTTTAAATTTTTATAATTTTTTGAAATTAAATTATTTAATTTTCTTCATGCTCGTTTCACCAATTTATTATTTTTGTGATTCATGAAAAAAATGAAGATCTACCGGCGATTTCTGATCTGGCGCCTAAAACGCATGGGGCAAAAGCAGTTTATGCTCATACTGAGTGCTTTGATCGGGTTAGGAGCTGGATTGGCCGCTGTAATCATAAAGAACCTGGTTCATGTCATTCAATTGATCCCTACGCAACAATATGCCCAGCCCCTTTACCATTATCTCTATTTCGTTTTACCGATATTCGGGATACTCCTTACAATCCTGTTTATAAGGTACATCAATAAACGGCCTGTCGGACATGGTATTCCAAGTGTTTTGTATGCCATTTCCAAGACGAATGGTATCATTCGGCGTCATAATTTATATTCCTCGATTATCACGAGCGCACTCACTGTTGGATTCGGCGGGTCGGTTGGTTTGGAAGGCCCGACCGTGGCTACCGGAGCTGCCATTGGATCCAATATAGGCCGGTTTTTCAGAATGAATTATAAACAGGTGATCCTTTTACTTGGATGTGCCAGTGCCGGTGCCATGTCAGCTATTTTTAAAGCACCCATTACGGCCATTGTTTTTGCCCTCGAGGTAATCATGCTCGATCTGACACTGACCTCCCTGATACCCCTTCTGATTTCTTCGCTCGTTGCAGCATTGACATCCTATCTTTTTTTAGGTCAGAATGTTCTGTATTCCTTCCAGATCAAAGAGGCCTTTGTTATGAGTGATATTCCGTATTATATCCTGATTGGTGTACTTGCGGGTCTGTTGTCGGTCTATTTTACAAAAATGTACATTTTCGTAACCGGTATATTTGAGAAGATCAAGGGAGTATACATTAAACTCATCATCGGAGGTTCAGTTCTGGGTTTGTTAATCTTGCTTGTTCCTTCATTATATGGTGAGGGGTATGAGCCGATAAACAATTGTTTAAGTGGTAATTATGGATATCTTTTTGAGAATTCATTGTATGAAAAGTTCGCCGACAATATAGGTATAACCCTGGTCGTATTGTTTTTTGTATTAATTTTCAAGGTTATCGCCACCTCTGTTACCTTCGGTGCCGGAGGTATTGGGGGTATCTTTGCCCCCTCCCTTTTTATCGGTTCCAATCTGGGATTATTTTTCGCCAAGCTAATGAGCCTGATCGGTGTGGATATTTCAGAGAGTAATTTTGCCCTGGTAGGGATGACGGGACTGGTTGCGGGAGTGATCCATGCACCCCTTACAGCGATATTCCTGATAGCAGAGATTACCGGTGGCTATCAGCTTTTTTTTCCCCTCATGCTTGTCTCAACGATATCATTTGCTACTGCCCGGATTTTCACGACAAACTCCGTTTATACCGTACAGCTGGCCAAGCGGGGGGAGTTGCTTACCCACGATAAGGACAAAAATGTATTGCTGTTAATGAGAATTGACCAGTTGATTGAGAAAGATTTTCTTACCGTGCGTTCTGATGCGACCCTGGGTGACCTGGTTAAGGTGATTAAAAGCTCATCGCGGAATGTTTTTCCTGTTGTGGATGATGAGAATACCTTTTATGGTATTGTAAAGATGGACGATATCAGGCATATAATGTTTAACACTGAAATGTATGAAACGACATATGTCGGGGACCTGATGTTCATGCCCAGGTTTACTATCCGGAGAGATGAATCAATGGAGGAGGTGGCAAAGAAATTCCAGGTGAGCGGAAGGTATAATATTGTGGTTTTGGATGAGGGTAAATACATGGGTTTTGTTTCCCGGGCAACTGTATTTTCAGCTTACCGGGAGAAGCTCAAACAGATTTCCAGGGAATAAACAATACAGAAACAGAGGCAGAAGGCTAACCAGCAATTACTAAACCTGGCTAAATAAAAATAAAAAAGAGCACTGTAAACCAGTGCTCTTTTTTATTTTGTTTTTACCAACTCTTAGTCCATGTGTTTGAGGTTGATACCATACAGGACAATGAATGCTGCCATGATTATCAGGCCAAAAATACTGAATCGCCCGCCAATCAGGATCATAGGCATAATAAACTGCAATACATAGGAACCTGCATAGATCCAGAAACCAATCTTCTTCATTTTCCACATCATGATAGCACCAAACAGTGTGCCGGCGTTTAACAGCAAGCTCAGGATCAGGAAGACTATTCCGCCACCAGCTCCGGAACCTCCCATTGCATCTCCAAATCCGGGTATTTTACCGAGAAAACTCATAAAGCTGCCAGCACCAATAACGAGCAGGAGCATTACGAGTACGCCTAGACCACTGCCGATAAATGATAAAATACATAAGACCGAGACCAGGGTTGGTCTTTTTTTGGTTGTTTCTTCAGCCATTGTAGGAAAGTTAAGTTAATAATAGTAACATTATCGGAATTAAAAATAAGGAAGTTTTTTAATTTATCAAATTTCGGTTAAATTTTGTGATGTGGAATTAATGGTAATTGACCTGTGGAAATCTCAACGCAATGTCATTCCGAACATGGTTCGGAATCTCATAATACATTTGATACAGAACCTGAAACGAGTTCAGGTTGGCCTCCGTATTATACAAATCCCGAACTTTATTAATTGTTGATTAAATTGTTTATAAATTAACTTTCGGTTAAGACAGGTTACTGTTAAAGAAAAATTTAATTTTAGAATCTCATTAAACATTTGACCGGTATGGAAAAAGATAGTATTGTTTTCGAACTGATTAATAAAGAGTATAACAGGCAGTTGAATGGCATTGAACTGATTGCATCAGAGAACTTCGTCAGTGAGCAGGTGTTGAATGCCATGGGATCGTGCCTGACCAATAAATATGCGGAAGGATTACCGGGGAAGAGATATTATGGTGGGTGCCAGGTGGTTGATGAGGTGGAGCAACTGGCCATCGACAGGGCAAAAGAACTTTTCTCTGCCACGTGGGTCAATGTTCAGCCACATTCCGGCGCGCAGGCCAATGCCGCCGTTATGCTGGCAGTGCTGAAACCCGGGGATACTTTTCTTGGTCTCAATTTGTCGCACGGGGGGCACCTGACTCATGGCTCACCCGTTAACTATTCAGGGATCCTTTATCATCCGGTTGCCTACGGAGTCCATCCGGATACAGGAAGGGTGGATTATGACAGCATGCATGAGATTGCCAGGGCAGAAAAACCAAAACTTATTGTGGCTGGAGCATCTGCTTATTCGCGTGACTGGGACTATAAAAGAATGCGTGCCATTGCGGATGAAGTGGGAGCCCTGCTTATGGCCGATATAGCTCATCCTGCAGGATTAATTGCTACCGGTTTGCTCGACCACGTTTTTCCTTACTGTCATATTGTGACGACCACAACACATAAAACATTGCGTGGACCCAGGGGAGGAATGATCATGGTAGGTGAGGATTTTGAGAATCCGTGGGGTCTAACGACTCCAAAAGGTACAGTTAAAACCGTGACACAGATATTGGATTCAGCACTGTTCCCCGGGACCCAGGGAGGGCCCCTGGAGCATGTCATTGCTGCTAAGGCTGTGGCCTTCAGGGAAGCCTTGTCAGAGGAATATAAAACCTATATGAAACAGGTTAAGAAAAATGCTTCCATCATGGCGGAGGCATTCGTGGATACCGGATATAAAATAATTTCAGGAGGAACAGATAATCATTCCATGCTGATAGACCTGCGTTCTAAATATCCCGATATTACAGGCCGTGCCGTGGAAAATGCACTTGAACTGGCTGATATCACCATCAATAAAAATATGGTGCCCTTTGATGACCGGTCCCCGTTTCAGGCTTCCGGGATACGGATCGGGACACCTGCAATAACTACCCGTGGGGTAAAAGAAGACCTGATGGGAACGGTTGTGGAGATGATCGATACCGTAATCTCCAGTATCGAGGATGAGAAAATTATTGGGCAGGTCAAAGAGAAGGTCAATGACCTGATGAAAGATTACCCTCTGTTCGCGTATTAATTAAAAGGGTGCTTGCTGGTTACTAGGCAAAAACGGTTACCTCAAACACCTGGTACCCAGTACCTGGCATTTATTATCTGGGAATGAATCACAGATTTGAATAAACATGGAGTGGTATATCGTACTTGCAGTTATAGGAGTCGGATTCATCGCCGGCTTTATAAACACACTGGCAGGCAGCGGATCACTTCTGACGCTGCCCCTCCTGATGTTCCTGGGATTACCTGCTAATGTGGCGAATGGTACAAACAGAATTGCAATCTTATTACAGAATATTGTCGGTATTAGCAGTTTCAGGCAGCAACATGTACTTTCATTTAAAGAGGGATTAATTATTGGTATCCCTGCTGCTGTTGGAGCACTTATAGGTGCCCGGATTGCCATTAACCTGAATGATGAGATTATGAGCAGGACTATTGGCGGCCTGCTGGTTTTTATGCTTCTCATTATTATTCTCAAACCCGACCGGTGGATAAAAGAGCAGGCCGGTGGAACGCCGGTTGTAAGATGGTTTCAGATCATCATTTTTCTTGTTATCGGGATTTACGGAGGATTCATCCAGGCTGGTGTTGGATTTTTCCTGTTAGCGGGTCTGGTCCTAGGAACGGGTCATGAACTGGTGAAGGCAAATGCCCTGAAGGTATTTATCGTTTTTTTATATACGCCTTTTGCCCTTGCCATATTTATCCTGAATGACCAGGTGGATTATAAGCTCGGATTGATACTTGCTATCGGGAATATGCTGGGGGCTTTCCTGGGTTCACGTGTAGCTGTGAAATGGGGTGCAAAGGCAGTGCGTTATTTCCTTATCATTGCCCTGGCTTTCGCCAGCCTGAAATTGCTTGGTATTTTCGATTTGATCCTGGGATCGGGGGAAGCTACTGGAGGATAAAATAATATGTAATGGTGCCGGTTTGCTCGAAAGCAGCATCCGGATTTTTGTCAAAACGGGCTTTCTTTGCAGCTTCTTCCGCTGCATTCAGCAAACGCTGGTCATTGGTATCTGATCCTTTTACTCCTGCCCTGGTATATGTGACCTTACCTTCGCGGTCAACCTTAATCTGTACTACTACTTTGCCTTCAACCTGGTATTCATATTTGGGTTTAGGCAGATTGACCGGATTTCTCCCTGACAGGCTGAATTCAATTCCTCCCGAACCTGTGCTTAATCCCTGAGAATGGTTATCTGAGTCGGTAGAGCCAGTTATGCTTCCCTGGTTGCCATCTCCTTCTGTAATGCCTTCACTGCTAGAAGATTCATCTGTATTACTCCTTCCTTTATAAAGTGCTCTTTCATTCACATGCCGTTCCTCTACTACCTCTTCCTCCTTGTCAACGGTAGTTTCCTCGTCCGGGTTGGTCACCGTTTCCACTTTTTTCTCTACGGGAATATCCTTAACAGGCTGTTCTTCCTCAAGTGCAGGAGCTTCTTCATAATCCTGCGTACTGATCTCTTCCTCTTCAACCAATTCGGCCACCTGGTTTTCAGCCTGTTTTTGTTCAGGAATATCAGATAGTTGTGGCTCAGCTTCACCTGAACCCATTTCTTCCGTTCCAAAGTTAATCAGTATACCTTCTTCACCGGGCAAAGGCAGGGGAGTGGTAAATCCAAAAATGACTATAATGACAACAATCACTCCGTGAATAATCACCGTAAACAATATGCCTTTTTTATCTCTCATGTTATAAATGCTCAATTCGGCGTGGTAGCCAGGATGAGCTTATATTTATTATCCCTTGCAATGTTCATCACCACGACGACCTGTTCCAGTGGAACGCTCTTGTCAGCATGCAATGAAATGGTCGGATCAGGTTCATTTACAAGGATATCCTGCAATTTTCGTTCCAAATTTGAAACAGCGACCGGTGTGGTTTCAATATAAAACTGCAGATCCCTGGTTATGGATATAGTTGTAATAGGTTTTGCCTGTGTTTGGTGTTTACTTTGAGGCAACAGCAGCTTTAAGGCATTAGGAGCGATAAGAGTGGAGGTTATCATAAAGAAAATAAGCAACAGGAACACTATATCGGTCATGCCGGACATGCTGAACTGAGCACTTATTTTATTTCTTGTTTGAAGTGCCATAGACTATTTATTTAGATAACGGCTCATTCAACAGGTCAATAAAGTCGGTGGAACTGGCCTCCAATTTGTTTACGACCTTTTCCACCCGGACCACCAGGACATTATAGGCAAAATAGGCAATAATACCTACGATCAAACCGGCCACAGTTGTAACAAGCGCTGTATAAATACCATGTGATAAAAGGGTTACATCAATATTATTACCCGCCATTGACATGTCATAAAAAGCCCTGATCATACCCATTACTGTTCCCAGAAAACCAATCATTGGAGCTCCACCGGCTACAACGGCCATTGTAGGGAGTCCCTTTTCGAGCTTATAGATCTCAAGCTTTCCCACATTCTCAATGGCAGCTGATATATCAGTCAGTGGCCTTCCGATGCGCTGTATACCTTTTTCAATCATCCTGGATACAGGATTGGTGTATGATTGACACAGTGTAAGTGCGTTGTCAATCTTACCCTCGTGGATATAATCGCGGATCCTGTTCATGAAATTGGTGTCCACTTCAGAGGCTTTCTTAATGGCAAAAAACCGTTCAAAGAAAATGTAAACAGCAATGAGGGATAGAATCACGATAGGTACCATCACCCAGCCACCTTTCATGGCAAGCTCCCAGTACGACATCCTCAATTCACCTGCTTGCTGTGCATTGGCCAGACTATCAGCTACATTGATTTGCAGCATCATTAGAAGAATCTTCATGTTAGAATGTTTTATGTTCGGCTAAATGTATAAAAAAAACGAGATATAAGTTAGATTATTATACCTCGTTTATTAACACTTTAAAGGGGAATCACATAGCTAGGATAAACATCAGATAATTTGTGATGGCTCCGGCAATATATCCTGCCAGCGCCAGCAGGCTGATGCGCTTCAGATACCAGATGAAATCAATATTTTCAAGGCCCATGGCGGCCACACCGGCTGCAGATCCGATGATCAAGAGGCTTCCTCCTGTACCGGCAGTGTAGGCAAGAAACTCCCAGAATTCACCATTCACCATGAAAAAGCTTGCATAACCTGCAGAACCGGCTTCGGTTATAGGGTACATTCCTATAGCACCTGCAACCAGGGGAACATTATCAATGATGGACGATAGAAAACCTATTGCCAGGTCGATGAAGTAAACCTTGGAATCAGGCGATAGGTTGATGTGGTCGAGCGAGTGAGACAGGAGAGAGAGGTGTCCTGCGGATTGCAACGCTGAAACAGCGGTGAGTATTCCAAGAAAAAAGAGGACAGTTGGAGTGTCCACTTTCTTCAGTACCCTGGAAACAACCAGCTGACCTCTCATTCCCTTTGCCCTTCTTCTGTGCAATATTTCAGTTATAATCCAGATAACACTTAATCCGAATAACATTCCCAGGTAAGGCGGAAGATGCGTTAACGTTTTAAAGACAGGAACAAATAACAGGGCACCGACACCTATTACAAGCATTAATCGCCTCTCAAAATCTGTTATGGTTTCATTACTTAACTGTTCTTTTTGTGAAAGGGCAGGACGCTCAATATTACCTTTCGGATAAAAAAATGTAATTATTAAAAGTGGAATAACCATACACATCAGGCTGGGTAGAAAGATCTCAACAATAATCTTTCCTGCCGTTACCTGTCCTCCGATCCATAACATAATAGTGGTAACATCACCAATGGGCGACCATGCCCCACCTGCATTAGCTGCCAGAACCACCATGCTTGCCATGAACCACCTGTCGCGCTGCTTGTCAATCAATTTCCTGAGCAGGGCTACAAGTACAATGGTTGTAGTAAGATTATCCAGGGCGGCCGACATGAAAAAGGTAAGGAAACTGATGATCCATAAGAGTTTGATCTTGTTGGTTGTCTTGATCCTGTCGGTAATAATTTTAAAGCCTTCATGGGAATCAACCATTTCAACAATGGTCATGGCTCCTAACAGGAAGAATAGGATCTGCGACATTTCCCCGAGATGATGGGTGATCTCATGATCTGCAATGAATTCAATGTATCCACCACCAGGATTTTGATGCAGGTATTCAGCAAAATAGGGGCTGTTTGGCAGAATGGATTCTGCTCCCAGAATATATACTGTCCAGAGTAATACACCGGTAAGTAACGCAGTAGCTGCTTTATCAATTTTGAGGGGATGTTCAAGCGCTATCCCGGTATAGCCCAGGATAAAAATCACCACCATTAAGATAAACATAGAACCTGTTATTGATTTTTATTTTGAACCACAAATATAAAAATGTTCTGTATAGCCCAAAATGATTTATGACTGAAAAACAGGAAGGGGACCGGTTTTTTTAACAAATATCAAATAAATCATCGTACTGATTGACCTCCTGATGTTTCACCGGATTCGCCACCGGCCTTTTTTTTCTTTTCATCACCTTTTTTGTTTGCTCCTGTCAGCATTCTCCAAAATCTCCGGCTCAACTCCCCGAAGGTATTGAAATCTTCACGATACACAAATCCCACGCCCTGTGTGTATAGGGATGATTTATATAATTGGTCGTCATTGGAATGGTTATATGCCTTGATACTGAACTTCCCATCATCGGTTAGTTTTACATTCACATCAAATTCCCCGGCAATGTTGGAAGTATTGGTCCCTTCGTTCGTACCTGCAGCCTGTGTTCCGCCCACATCCAGGTTGGTATGGATGCTTACCCGGTCATCAAGGATCTGTGTGGAAAGGGCCACTTCCACCTGGTCTGAGGTGATATCATCTCCCGGACGATAATTCACACCAATATCAAAATCGTTACTGATCTGTGAAAGCCAGTTGCTCAATTGATTGGAAAGCAGCTCGCTGGTTGTTACGCCAGCCATACTTACCCCTCCTGAAGAGGCAGTACCTGCATTGATCTGCGGAGTTGAAAAGTTATTAATAACCAATAAAGACAGGAATTGCTTTGTTAGTTCTTCATCAGTAGTGATAGCATTTTTTACGAAATTTTTTGTTTCTTCCTCTGCAGAAGGTAAAATAATCTCAAACTGTATAGTGGGATTCATCATTTTATCTGTCATCAGTAAATGACAATCGACCGGATACCTTTTATTCAAATATTCCGGACCTTCCGGCACCAGAATGGCTGGTGTGGCTTTAGTAGAATATACGGCCCTCATATCGATCACGGCATCCATGGGGTCCCCGTTCCACGAAATGCTACCTCCTTTCTGAACCTTCAGGCGTTTATTTATAATATTCTGAAGTGTGAAAAGATATTCACCTTCTTCAATCTGATAACTGCCATACATTTTAAATTCTCCCACAGGATTAAGTTCGAGCCGAATGTTGCCATAACCGTTGCCTTTCATAATATCACCTACCTGGGGATCAAAAATAATCTGCACTTCGGCCAGGGGATTAATTTCCAGGTCGAAACTCATATTAAGTCCGATGGTTTTATGGTTATCTCCATTTCCGTTCCTGTATTGAATCTCTTCCGGTAACGTCTCTCCTGAGTTGACAAATACAATAAAGTTGCTTTCACTTATCTCCTTGCCTTCATTCATATTGATATTTAATTCAGTGTCATCTTCTGTCCGTACCGAGATGTTCATGTCAATATTTCCCGATTCCCTCTTTAGTTGAACAATACCGGTTCCGATGGCTCTTCCATAATAAAGTGTATTATTGATTTCCCTGGTATTCAATAAATAAAAGTTGTCCATATTGAGAGTCAGATCCATGGTCAGGTCGCGTAAATCCTTGCTGTTTATATTCCCGTTTAGATAAGCCACACTGCCCTGCTCATCGTAGAGATCAAAATCCTTGAACCTGATGTTGTTCTTTTTTATCTGTATTTCATTGCTGAAATTATAACGGGTTTGAAGATACGTCACCAGGAAACCTACCTTTTGCAACTTTATTTTTCCTTCAAGGAGGGGTTTTGATACAGTTCCGTGGAGCCTCATGTCTCCACTAATAATTCCTGATAACTCTTCCAGGTATTCATCCAGGTATGGGTAAACGATGTTCAGACGAAGCTTGTCAAGGATGAAATCCAGGTCCAGTTCCGTGGAAGCAGGCTTATAGTCTCCGTCAAGATGTAGTGTTTCTAAATTGCCCCTGAAAGAAGATGCCGTCATTTTTATTTTCTGGTCCTTATTGATCCAGTTAGTCTGAATTTTTGTGTCTCCAAGTATTTCATCATTGATAGCCAATTCCTTAATAGTAAAATTTGAGATAAACAAAGGATTGTTATACAGGTTTGATAAAACAGTATTTCCATCCAGGATACCACTGATCTCCAATCCAAAACGATTTGTTATAACGTTGAAATTTTCAAGGTTGAGGGTATGGGATGTGAGGGTAAGAATATCATCCGGAAGCTCTGAAATTATGCCATCCAGGTTAAAAAACTGGTTATTATGAACGATTTTAAAATTATTAATACTGATCGAGGTAGAATCGATTGTTCCTCTACTGGCCTGTATATCCCAGACGGTGTCCCGGATTATAATTGATCGTGGAAGCATATTCCAGTAAATAACCGGTCTTTGATCATCACGGGCTTCCAGATATACCTCTCCACTGATCCTTCCACTGAATATTTTCATATCAGGATCATCCCATTCAATGTCCAGAAGAGTTTTGTTTTTTGAACTTTCAGATTCAATATCCAATTTATTGAAGGTTATTTTTTCACCCAGGTTGAAACTGTTTAAATTTACGTTCAGCCGGGTTGCAGTATCATTTGATAAAAGTGACATTGACAGTTCTGACCAATGATTATTTTTATAATCCAGTTCAGGGAAATCACAGAGAATTTTTAGACGATAATCGCCTGGATTATATTCGCCGGATACCTTTGAATCCCTTGCTATCTGGATCTCAGGCAAAAAGAAATCGGTTATGGGAAATGTATTTTTAAAATGGATATTAAAATTGAAATGGTTTAATCCATAAAATGTGGTATCGAAAAATTCACTTTCTTCAATTCTGAGGGCAGGGAAATGATTTTCAACAATCCTTCCAAAAGCCTTGCCAATTGAGTTGAAATCATACAAACCAATAATTTCTGCATCCAGAAAGTCCGATTTCAGGACCATTCTATTGGAATCTGGACGATGATTGGCTAACAGGTTGAAATCATATATCTGGATTTGCTTATCAGGTCTTTGAAAAAGGGAATTGACCAGGTTGATTTCCCCGTCAAAATCATCCAGGTTGGTACCGGTAAAGTTGGCATTTAAATAGCACGACAGGGTATAATCCGGATCGGCTTTGGATATATTCAGCGGGAAAAGCTTTGCTTTATCGACATTGGCGGTGAAGTCGAAAACAGGCAGTGTGTCAGATGCATCGATCTTACCATAGAATTCCATTTTCAGGTTGGGATCTTCCACAGCAAAACTGCCGTCAAAAGTATTATTACTTAGTTCGCCGATGAGGAATATATTTTGGTAATCGTAATTGTTCAGGAACAAACTGGAAATTTTACCATCCATATCAGCCTGAATTTGCCCGCCCGGACTGCTGATCCCGCTCACTTTGGCATTCATACTTATGGCGCCAAGTGTTTCTGGTATCCCGGCCAGCTCACCCAGGTCGAATCCTACAGTTTTAAGCTGCCCGTGAAAACTGGTCTGGTCACCTTGTACCGGCTGGATCGAGATATCGGTGGAGACCTGACCAAGATCAGTGATTAATTTACCATAGGATACAAAATCATTGATGAATCCAATGAACTTACCCCGGTAGTATATTTTGCCCAGTTTCAGAATATTGTCTGAAATCTCAAGCGTATCTGATAATCCCGGGATGCCATATGTCTTAATCAACCCTATGTCGGCCGTCAGGTTCTGGAAATCAAAAAACATATAGGTCTGATGATAATCTGGCATACCATTCAGGTCGAAATCACCGCTGAATGTCAGGTAGTTATGATAATTTATTCTAACGTTTCGTCCCTTAAGGTTATTGAATTTTCCATAAAGTCTTCCTGAAAGGTCCACCTCCTCCTGCACCCCGTAGAATCTTTCAGAAAAATATCCAAGGTCGTGGACATCGAGATGGGAATCGGCAAAGTCCAGTTTGACCTTAACCTTATTCCAGATACCCTCTTCCCTGAAATCCTCGTAATCCCTGAACTCGAAATGAACCTGATTAGCGAATACCCTGGATTGCTTATTCTTAATACGGACATTTGAAAAGTCAAGCAGCTGCTTATGAATAGTAAAGTCAGCTGCAAAATCTTCAGCAATGAATCCGGTTTTCTCCTGGAAATTAGCATGGGTTACAGAAAACTTTACCGTGTCTGATGCTAAGATTAGGTCCCGCAGGTCAAGGTCCAGCTTATTCAGAGAGAGATCACTGAAGTTTATTCCATGAGAAACATCTGATGGATTATATGGATTTTCCAGTTTGAACCTGGAATCCTTTACCTCGATGTTTCTCACAGAAAAATCCCATTTGCTTCTAGAGGTGTCCGGTCGTTCCCTGATTCCCTGGATAAGATATTGGATATTGGCCACCTGTTCGCTGTCAATGGCAATCCGAATCAGTGAATGTTCAAGTTTGATCTTACTTAGATAGAGCCGTTTTGCAGACAGGTTGAATTTTTTTGTAGTAGCTGTTATTCTATTGGCATACAGAAGAGTATCACTTGCCTGGTCTTTAAGTAATACATGGTTCAGGATGACCCTGTTAAAAAATATTATATCAACCGATTCAATAGAAAATTCAGCTTTCAGGTTTTCTGAAACCTGCTTGGCGATCTCATTGGCCAGGTAAGATTGGATTTTCCTGTTCTGAAGCAGAATAAATGCTGTGGACGGTATGGCGAACAATCCCAGCAGGATGATGATTAATATTTTAACCAGTTTTTTGATAACTTTGGCCCCGATTACTATTAAAACGTAAATAAATAAAAAAAAGTTCAAATAGCCTCATTTACTTTGGTTTATAAATGGTTATGACCATCCTTGGAATAGAATCTTCGTGTGATGATACTGCTGCAGCAATAGTGGATGATGGATTTTTATTATCAAGCACTGTCGCCGACCAGGATGTTCATAAAAAATACGGGGGCGTTGTGCCGGAATTGGCCTCGAGGGCACACCAGCAAAACATTATTCCTGTAGTTGACCTGGCCATACAACAGGCTGGGATTGAAATTGATGGTATTCAGGCTGTTGCATTTACCCGTGGACCGGGATTGCTCGGATCATTACTGGTAGGAACTTCATTTGCAAAAGGATTTGCCCTGGCCCGGAATGTTCCTCTTATCGAAGTCAATCACTTGCAGGCACATATAGTAGTTCACTTTATTAAGGAGCACGGAGTATCCGCTTCACATCCGCCTTTTCCTTTTCTCTGCTTATTGGTTTCAGGTGGACATACCCAACTGGTTATCGTGCACAGCCATCTTGAAATGGAGGTGATTGGTCAAACCATTGACGACGCTGCCGGAGAGGCCTTTGATAAATGTGCCAAGATCATGGGATTGCCTTATCCGGGTGGACCAATGGTCGATGAACTGGCCAGGTTGGGTGACCCTTCTGCATTCGGGTTTACCAAACCAAAAACAGATCCATTCAATTTTAGCTTCAGTGGGCTAAAAACCAACTTCTTATACTTTATACAGGATCAATTGAAACAGGATGAAGCCTTTATAGAGAACCGTAAAAACGACCTGTGTGCCTCATTACAGTTTACAATCATCCGGATCCTGATGGAGAAGCTTATCCTGGCATCTGAAAAAACAGGGATCCGTTCCGTGGCTCTGGCGGGGGGTGTGTCAGCCAATTCAGGGTTGCGAACTGCCCTGGGCAGGGAAGCAGGCAAACGTGGTTGGGATATATACATCCCGGAAGTAAAATTTACAATGGATAACGCTGCCATGATCGCCGCTACCGGATATTTCAAATATCTCGCAGGGGATTTTACGGGACATGATATATCACCTGCAGCCCGATTGCCATTTTAATTGCCAGGGATTATACGGCTAACGGCAACCAAAATAGTACAGGAAGACTTTCAAAATTCACCCTGGCTATTCTTTTTTTGATTATACAGAAAAGTATTATCTTTAGAAAATTGAAGTAGCAGACATGGAATTATTTAATCTTGAAGGAACAAAAAAGACACCAAAGGTCTCTCTCGACCCTTCAGGGAAGATTTTTTTAGGGGGTCGTTCAATACCTGAAGATGCCTCGAAATTCTTTGGAGCAGTTCTTGCCTGGATTATTGATTACTGCAACTCACCTAAGGATTCCACTACTGTTGACATAGAACTTGAATACTTTAATAGTGGCTCGGCAAAGTATGTTATGCAGATATTGAGAGAGCTCAGTGAATTGAAAAATAGTGGAAAAAGCCTGACCGTTAACTGGTTTTATGAAGAGGGTGACGATGATATCCTTGAAAGAGGCGAGTACTATTCCAGCATTCTCAACCTGGAGATCAATTTTATTGAAACCGAATAATCCTTCCTATAAATTATTATAATAGTCAAACAATTTAATCAGATCATCTTCATTATGCAGGTTGATCTCTCTTTCTTTTAAGAATACCCCGATCTGATCAGCCTGGTCGCTAAATAATTCCAGGATGGCTTTTTTGCGGAGTTTTAATTCCTTCATCTCACGATTGTGTTTGACCATATAAATAGTTCTGTCGGAATATTCATCATAACGCTTTGCATCAGAATATGGATTCTTGTAATCTGATTCACGGAATTCCTTTACCCTTCTTTTAAAAAGTGGTGTCTCTCCTTCATATATAACCTGGATGAATTCACTGCGGCTGGCCTGCGGGACAAATTCCTGCTGGTACATCTGTATTTCTTTTTCTTCAGGGTTGGTTACAGTAAAATATAAAATATCATTAGTGTTCACTTCGTAGGTTTGTCCCTCCTTCTTATAAAGGAGTTTTCCTGTGAAGATGTTGTAGTTGATCATAAGATCGGATACTTTTCTGTCGGCCATAAAATAGATGGTGCCATTCATGAACTCCTCATTTAGAAGTGGCGTTCCGATCAGCTCCCCACTCTTTAAGTTATACATGATGATCTGATTCGGATTGAACTGGTTCCATTCCACATACTGTGGTTTGTCGGGATGCACTGCTTTAATCTCCTGTGAATAAATTATCGGGGTCATTGCAATTAAGGCGCTTGTCATTGCAATTGTTAGGATTCGGCGCATAATGTGTAATTTTTATTGATTATTGTTATTTAAGTGCCTGCAACATGCAACATGCAACTTTCAACCTGACCTTTGACACTTTGTAATGCTCAAAGTTAAAATATTGACTTTAAATAAACCTCAAAAATCAAGCCGGAAGATTAAAAAACTGTTTTTTCCCCGAAAACGTTTGCATTCAAAGGTGCATGCATAAATGTCATTCAAATGATCGAAAATGGCTTATATGCAGCATGTTTATTATGTTTTATTAGTGATTTTTCTGTTTAAATTTGATTAAACAGAAACTTTTCAACATAACCTGATGGCAAAGAAACCTACCCTTAGTTTCTGGCAGATATGGAATATGAGCTTTGGATTTCTAGGGATCCAGTTCGGATTTGCCCTGCAGAATGCAAATGTCAGCCGGATCTTTGAAACCCTTGGTGCGAGTGTAGACAGTATACCTATTCTCTGGATTGCCGCTCCGGTAACCGGTTTGATCATTCAGCCCATCATAGGTCACATGAGTGACAACACCTGGAACCGTTTTGGAAGAAGGAGGCCCTATTTTCTGGTCGGAGCCATCCTGGCATCTGTTGCACTGCTTATTATGCCCAATTCCCCTGCATTGTGGTTTGCTGCCGGAATGCTTTGGATCATGGATGCATCCATTAATATTTCGATGGAGCCTTTCAGAGCATTTGTGGGCGACATGCTCCCACCGAAGCAGCGCACTATGGGATTTTCAATGCAAAGCTTTTTTATCGGGACCGGTGCCATTATCGCTTCCGGGTTGCCCTACATCATGACGAACTGGTTTCATGTATCCAATACAGCTCCCGAAGGGGAAATTCCCTTATCCGTGAAGCTTTCCTTTTACATCGGTGGTTTGGTCTTTTTGCTGGCAGTGCTCTGGACAGTGACCAGCACAAAGGAATATCCACCGGAGCAAATGGAGGAGTTTTCAAAAGAGGAAGCCGGTGAAAAAGTATTGGCATACGATGAATCCCTTATTAAAGCCTCCCGGCTGATCAGGAACGGTCTTATCTGGATACTGGCGGGAGTGGCCTTATTTGTCATTTTTCACCTGTTTATTTATATGGATTATGGACTTGCAGTGTTCTTTGGAGGAGGGGTATTATTCGGATTGTTGCAGCTCATTGTGGGTTGGCAAACCAGGATTTCAAGGACAGAAAACGGATTGGTCATCATAATGAACGACCTGTATAAGATGCCATCGACCATGAAGCAACTGGCAGTGGTGCAGTTTTTTTCCTGGTTTGCCCTGTTCTCCATGTGGATCTATACCACCGCAGGAGTTACAAGCACCAAGTACGATATGGATCTTTCGAATGAAAATTATATAGCTCTGGATCAGGCTCTTGATGAGGCTGTGAGGCAGGGTACAGCTTTAAAATGGGATAACCTGGAAAGTGTTGAAACAGACCTTGCATTTATGGGTAAAAAGATTGAACAGGGGGAAAGAGTGAATGCCACCATGAGAGTGGTAAAATTTTTTACGGATGAAAAGAAAAACGATGCCCTGGGAATCGAACCGGGTGTATTGGACCGGTTGCAATTCATTCAAAAAGAATACAATGAAGGAGCCGACTGGGTGGGAATATTAATGGCTGTCTATAATGGTTTTGCAGCAATCATGGCATTCCTGATCATGTGGCTGGCTGGTATTATAGCAAGAAGAAAAGTGCATTTCATTAATTTGCTCATCGGAGGCATTTGCCTTTCATCATTCTATTTCATCCAGGATCCTAAGCTGTTGATGATCTCGGAATTGGGCATCGGATTGGCCTGGGCATCCATCCTGGCCATCCCGTATGCGATACTAACGGGGTCTCTGCCTTCACACAAGATGGGAACCTATATGGGGATTTTTAACTTTTTTATTGTCATCCCCCAGATAACAGCAGCCGCAATTCTTGGCTTTTGCGTGAGGAATTTATTTGGCAACCAGGCTATTTATGCCCTGGTGCTTGGTGGAGTATCTATGGTTATAGCAGGAGTTATTATACTTTTTGTTAATGACCCGGATGAGCAAAGAGGTGAAAAATGAATAGGATAAAACAGTATGGAAGTGAAATTAGATCATAAATCACAAATCGTTAATCATTCTTCATAGATCAATTTATAACCCAACTGAATGAATCGGTACTTAAAAATAGATCCCTGGCAAATTATCGAGGACAGGTTCGATCCTGAAAATAACAGGATCTCAGAGAGTCTTTTCAGCCTTGGGAACGGGAAGATGGGTCAGCGGGCCAATTTTGAGGAACAGTACAGCGGCGACAGCCTTCAGGGAA
>CAYZEZ010000073.1:0-18077 GCA_964477295.1 uncultured Bacteroides sp.
AATATAAGTTTTTTGTCTTCATCGGTCAGTCCCGGACCTTCATCCTTGAAATTAATCCGGATCTCACCATTTTGTTCTTCCAACTTTATCCAGACATTCTTATCCGGCGGGGAAAACTTAATAGCATTTGAAAGGAGATTTTCAAATACCTGGGTGAGGTAATTGCGATCTGCAATGGCATGCAGTTTCCTGTTCTCTAGGTGGAGTTGGATTTTCTTCTTTTTAGCCCGGTCCTGGAAGTTTTTGTAAACCTCATCCAGCACTTTACCAAAGTCGGTTTGTTCACAATTCAGGTTGATCTTATTATCTTCGATCATCCTGATATCAAGTATTTTAGAAACCATACTGTTCATACGGTTAAGGGAATTAACCAGGAATTCGACACTCTCTTTATCATCGTCCTTTAGATGAGCAGCATTCATTTTAATATTATTGGCTATGCTCAGGCTACTGGTGAGCGGGTTACGAAGATCATGAGCTACAATACTGATCAGGTGGTTTTTCTCATTGTTTAACTCAACGAGTTCCTGGTTTGCTATTTCGATTTTCTTCTTCTGGTCGTTAATGTCCTCATTGGCCTGTTTAAGATGATCCTTCTGTTCCTGGATCCTCTGATAGGCTGTAGCATTTTCAATTGCTATCCGTGTATATACAGCCAGGTTACGAAGTATATTCAAATGATAGTCAGTGTAAGCATCTTTATTAAAGCTCTGTACCGTGATCACTCCTTCAACCCTTTTATTAATCAACAAGGGAAGATAAATTATGGAAGAAGAATTTCCTTCCTCTCCCGAGGGTGTAATGCTGGGAAGAAATTTTTTATATTCTTTTTCAAAATCATTGATAAAAATCTCACTTCTGTTTTTTACACAATATGTGGAGAGTCTTAATTCATCGTCAAGGGATAAAATGATTGGGGGCAGGGTTTCATATTTTTCTTTTACTCCATGAAATTCAATAGTATGATCCTGTTGATTAACGATCCCGATGGCATACACACTGGCTTCCATCAATTCATTAATGGAGAGATAGGTAGCATCGACAATTTTCTCAACCGACAATTGAGAAGTTATCACTTTGCCAATATCGCTCAGGTTTTCCAGGTCATCATATGCTTTCTGAAGATTTTCTGCCTGGACAAGAATCTCTTCTTTCTGGTGTTGCAGCATCGTATTTTTATTCAGGATCTCTGCCGTTTTTTCCTTAACCATGACCTCGAGCTCTTTTTTCTTGGTGGTTATCATTTGAATTCTTATCCTGAATATAATTGCCACTGTTGCCAGTAACAGGATTGAAACCAGAATGATAAACCACCATCTTCCCCACCAGGGTGGATTTATTACAAATGAGAATTCAGCCGGATCCACACTCCATACCCCATCATTATTCTGGGCCCTGACTAAAAATGTATATTCTCCGGGTGGAATATTGGGATATACACATTCGGTTTTACTGGTAACGGGTGACCATTCTTTGTCGAGTCCGTCGAGCTTCCATTGGTATTTAACTTTTTCAGGGACCTGGTAGCTTAAAGCTTCAAATTCAAAGGAAAGGTGGTTGCTGTCGTGTGGTAAAACAAGATCTTCGGGTAGGGCAAACCATGCTGATACGTTTGTGCAATAATCATCGTAATCACCACTTCTCCAGTTGACATCATTAAAGAATAGTTTCACCTTCGTAATGTAGGTAAAAGGGGGTACCGTATTTAATTCAATCTGATTAGGGTCATAGCGCATAACCCCTTTGACGGTCCCGAACCATAAATTATTATCCTGATCCACGAGGTTGGCAGCCCCATTATTTTCAATCCCTGTGAATCCTTCATATGATCCAAAATGGATTATCTCCTTTACCAGTCCCTTTTCATCCAATACTATTTTATCCACCCCGTTCTGGCTGCCCGCCCAGATATCTCCGTTGTGGTCTGTAAGGATTGAATAAATAATATTTGAAGTTAATCCATCCTCAATAGTCAGGTGTTTGACCTGATCTCCGGATAATATATTGACTCCGCCACCAAAGGATGCAATCCAGTATTTTCCAAAAATATCCTGGGTTACCTGAAGAACGATGTTATTGCTCAAACCATCATCCACCGTATACGATTTAAGGCCATCTCTGTTATAAACAGATATTCCACTGTTCGTTGATATCCAGATATTTCCTTCAGTATCCTTAAAAAGGCTATGGATCCGGTTACTGGGCAGGTCAGAATTAGCCATAATGAATTGCTCAGCGTGACCGTTTATCACTCTGAACAAACCGGCTCCCTGGGTTGAAAACCAGAAGGTGTTTCCTTCTTTTATACAATTGGAGAAAGGCAGCGGATTATTAAATCCGTATTGATTGTTTGCCGGCAACAGATTACCCTTTTCAAAATGGAATAAGCCACCGAAAGAAACAATAAGAAGTTTACCCGGTGACAATTCTATGAAATCCCTGATATTGTTTAATCCGGGGAATTGAGTGTACTGATACGGAGTAAAGTTCTCGCCATCATATTTTACAAAACCTGCACCGGCCAGTCCAAACCAATGGTTGCCTTGTGAATCCTGGTAGATCGCTCTCACCACATCTCCCTGTATGATGTTGTCAAAGTCGTAAGCAATAAAATTGCTTTTACTGTATTTAATTATTCCATTGCCCTGGGTCCCCATCCAGATATTTCCTTCATGGTCTTCCAGAAAGCTAAGGATAAAATCACTGGGCAGGCCGTTATTCTGATTGAAATATTGAATGTCGGACTGATCCGATTCCCTCATAGCAATGCCCTGGGCATTGCTCCCAAACCATTCTCTTCCCTTGCTGTCTTTAAGATATCGGCCAACACCCTGCCACCATGCAGTTGAAGGTGTTTCAACCAATTGAATATTTTTTCCGTCGAAAGTATAAAACCTTCTCTCAGCAGGAGTAATAAATATCAGGAAAAGTTGTTCATCGTCCCGAAATACAGGGGTAATGATTCCCCCGGTCAACTCATCCCGCTGGTTCAGGCCGGACAGGGTAAGATTTCCTTCATTAAGCTCATACAATCCGTTTGGTGAGGAGATGTACATGGTGCCGTCAGGTTCTGAAAGGAACCCGAATAGATTGGCATTGTTTGTTAATTCAGGAATTTTTTCTGTATAATCAACGAGAGAATCATTTTCAATTTTTAGCAGCCGGCGTCCAAACTGTTCATCATTTGAAATTGACCAGATGTTTCCCTCCAGGTCTTCATGGAAAAAAATATAAGTTCTCAGAAATGAAACCGGGGCTTCAGCATAGTTCTTAAAGGATACTCCATCGTACTTTGTGATGAAGTTTGAACAACCTATCCAAAGGTTATCACGGGAATCTTCAAACATCGACCATATCTGGTTGCTTGCCATTCCATCCTGGGTAGTATAAATATCGAATGCATGTCCGTTAAACCTTGACAGGCCTCCGCCGTTGGTCCCAACCCATATGGCTCCTTTTGAATCCTGGATCAGGGCAAAGGCTTCAGTCTGGGGCAACCCCTCTTCCAGTGAAAAGTTACGAAAACCAAATTGCTGAGCAGGCAATGCGGAACTTATCAATAAAAGCAACTTGAATATCAGTATGTTACGTTTAATCTGCATATTTTGTTTATACCGCAAAATTATAAAATGCATGGATAAACATGCAATGGTTTTATTCACAATTTATCCTTTTTTCGAATAAAAATGCCTGGTTTAACAAATTAATTTAAGTTGCTAGTTACTAGTTGCCAGGTGTCTGAATAACAGTAATATATGAGTTAGTAAATTATACGAATTTAATTACTGCTTCGATTAAACAGCAGAGGATTGTTCCCTTTGTGGTTTTTTATCGTATGCGCCTGGCCGGAAGCTGGTATTTATCCCATGATCCCACGGATCACGCCGCCATCCACGCTGATGGTCTGACCGGTGATGTATTCCGACCAGGGTGATAGCAGCCAGGCAGCCAGGGAGGCAAAACTTCCCGGATCACCGACCTTCCCGACAGGTATATCGTTTTCAATCCTTTTCTTTGCTTCATCAAAGGTGATCCCATTCACCTCGCTTTGCTTCTGAATGACCCTGTCGACGGCTGGGGTCAAGTGATAGCCCGGGGCCATAATGTTTGCCGTGATACCCATCCTACCAACTTCATCCGCGAGGGTTTTAACAAACCCGGTTACCGCCAGCCTGAGCGAGGTGCTTAATACCAGGTTTGGAACAGGCTGTTTGGTCGACATGCTTTCAATATACACCAGCCGGCCATATTTATTTTCCATGAGATGGGGGAGGAAGGCTTTTGTGAGTTCGATCTTCCATCTCAGGATAGACTGGTAGGCTCTGTCCCAATCCTCCATTTTTGTTTCAAGGAAAGAACCCGCAGGAGGCCCTGCTGCGTTAACCAGTATCCCTTTTAATGTTCGCTTCTCAACATGTTCCTTCAGTGAAATGATGGTGGCTGATTTCATTATATCTCCGGGAAAAGGCTCGACTGTGGGGTTCTCCCCGGCCATTTTGTCAAGTATTTCTGAACGGCGGGCAACAGCAATTACCCTGGCGCCCTCCTTAGCCAGTGCCAGGGTAATCTCTTTGCCAAATCCGCTCGAAGCACCGGTTACGATAAATAACTGGCCCTTAATTTGAAGATCCATTTGAAATTATTTAATGTTTATGTGTTTTTGTTAATTGTATCAACCAGAGAACACCTAAAACAACTATCCCTGCCGAAATGAAATAGGACAACAGGTAATCCCTGTGCTCGGTAAAAAGATTCGCTACAGACGCATCTTGTTCATCCACAAAGAACAGGGCCAGGTAAGAGAGTCCATTGTTGATGAAATGAATGAATATACAAAGCCAGAGTGATCTTGTTTTCCAATAGATATACCCCATTAAAATGCCAACTATGAAGGCCGGGATAAATTGCCAGGGATTAAAATGGAATAATCCGAAAAGCAAACTTGACCAGAGGATTGATTTCCATGGTGAATACCGTTTCAGAAAGCCATCAAGGATCATTCCCCTGAAAAGAACCTCCTCGATTAATGGACTTGCTACCACAACCATTATACCGGTGTAGATGGTCTTATCCTCCAATAAAGCGAATAATTTTTCGAATAATTCAGGCATCGGGATGAGCAGGCTGAGAGGTTCAATGACTATTGCAATAGCAGGTGTCAGAACCAGCAATAAAATGGCCGGGATGACTGGCATGCTGCCGAAATTTATGGTTCGACCAGGGCCGGCTGTTTTTTTCTTAAACAATAAAGCAGTCCATATAGTGAGGATACCGGCAATCGTATAACCCAGCAGGTTTACCAATGGCAGGTTATCATAATGAAACAGATAAAAAACGGTTGGAACGATGAGAACCACACCTATTGAGTAAACAATATATAATCCTAAGATGCCAAATGACTGACCAATAGAAGGATAATGTTTATTAATTGTGTCTTCCATAGATACTGATTAAGGATTTAAAGATAATGTAAATATCTTTTACTATCCATCGGTTTGAACCGATGGATAGTAAGATTCAAATCCTGATCGGGTTAATGCCCAATCCATGAATCATCCAATCTGTTTTTTCCAGAGGTTATAATAAAATCCTTTATTGTCTAACAGTTCTTCATGATTGCCTTCTTCGGCTACCAGCCCTTCATGAATACATATTATGCTGTCAGCTGTTTTAATGATATTTAACCGATGGGATATCATTATGATCGTTTTTCCGGCTTCCTTAAATCGGCCCAGTATTTTAATAAGATAGGATTCGGAATGAGCATCCATTGATGAAGTTGCCTCATCGAGTATAAGTACCTGGGGATCCTTATATAATGCCCTGACCAGAGCCATTTTTTGTTTTTCACCTCCTGATAAATGTATCCCATACTCTCCTATCAAGGTGTGGATCCCGTCAGGGAGTTTATCGATAAGCCGCTGTAAACCTGAAAGATGGGACAGTTTCAGTATCCTGCCCAGATCGGGTTCAGCAACTCCGGGAGCTATATTTTCTAAAATGGTTCCTGTAAAGAGATCAATATTTTGGGGGACCAACCCGATAGTTTCTCTAAGGCTCCTGGTATTTATGTTTTCAAGACCGATCTGGTTGATCAGGATTTTTCCTGATTGAGTCCGGTACGATTTCATTAGCAGTGAGAGAATAGTGCTCTTCCCACATCCGCTTTCACCTACTATGCCATAGGTACAGCCTGCTTTCATTTTGAAGTTAAGGCTATCAAAGATGTTGGCACGACTGCCATAGCGGAAAGCCACGTTATCGAATGAAATGGACTCGATTTTCTGATTTGTGATGTCAACGGATTGCTGATTCATTTTTTCGCATTCAAGATCGAGGATCTGGAAGAGCCGGTCGGCAGCTATTAATGCATCCTGAATGGTTTTATTCATGGATATAAGGCCGTTTACAGGTCCGAGCATATATCCGAAAAGTGTATATAGCATCATTAATTCTCCAGGTGTCAGATCAAGGTTCATGACATGATATGAGCCTGTCCACAGGAGAATGATAATGGTTAATCCTGTAATAAAACTTGTCAGAAAATTTGCATTGATGGCAAATTTTCCACTTCTGAAGCCTACCCTGAGAAGTTCAATAAAGCTTGTCTCGGTGCGTATATTTGAAAACTCATACAGGGATAGCGTTTTGATTGTACGCATTCCCTGTATGGATTCTACAAGCTGCGACTCAAGGTCTGCTGACCGTTCCATAACCTGTCTCAGCACTTTCTTGTTAAATGAATTAAATACATAGTAGATACAGGCATACAAAGGGAGGGCTATCAACATTATCAGGGAGGCTTTCAGCGAAATGAAAAGACAGCATATCAGGGTGCATGAAATGATGAAAACATTCACAATGAGATCGATAGATACCTCACTGATAAAATGTCTGATCTTGACCGCATCATTGATCCTCGAGAGAATTTCCCCGGTTCTCATAGTATCGAAGAAGCGCTGGGGGAGGGATAGCAGGTGCCTGTAATACCCCAGGATGAGGGCTCCATCTATGTATTGCCCGGCCTTCATCAGGAAAATACTTTTACCACTGCCGATAAAAATCCGGAACAACAGTAATATTATCATTATTATACTCAGCAGGTTCAGCAGGTTTGTGTTTTGACCCGGCAGAATATGGTCGATGATTTTCTGGACGTACACTGAAGTGGCCAGCCCCAGAAGACTGAATGCAAATGCACCCGTGAGGGCTTGTAAAATGAGTCGCGAAGCAGGACGTACAATCTGAAAGATCCTTTTCCTCATGGGTATTTTTAAGTTTCCTTCCCGGAAATGATGCATTGGTGAAACCAGGATCAGTACGCCTGTCCAGATGGATAAAAATTCTTCTGTCCTCTTTCGGTGTATTTTACCATCAACCGGATCCATCAGGTCAATCCAGGAGCGACTGATCTTGTACAGTACGACAAAATGAAGCAGTCCATTTGGTAATTTCAGGTGGGCAATGGCGGGCAGAGGAATAGAATTGACAGCATCCTTGCTGCCACGAACTCCTTTAGCAAGTAAACCAAGTTTTTCAGCAGCTTCAATTATTCCAAGAACATTGGTCCCTTTCTGATCTGTTGAGGCGAATTGCCTGATACGGGCAACGGGGAACTGTAATCCATACCATCCGGCAACAGAGGCGAGACAGGCTGCCCCGCAATCGGTAATATCCAGTTGTCTGACCTTAAGGGATTTTCTCATGGGAAGCAACTATTAAATGGTTCGGTTTGCTTAGTGCAGGATTTAACCAGTCGTTCATTTTGCCCGTCATGAGTTGCCAGATCGATTTCCGATTAACATGGCAGAGGGCCTGGAAGGTCATGCCTTTTTTTAATGATCCGGTATATCCGTTTTTTAATTTCATGCTTACCTGGTCGAGTTTACACCTGATCCTGTAAACAGGATGATTATTGATGATAATAAAGTCATCTGAAATTTCAGTAATTGCTGCAGACAGGGTGCCCCATTCGCGGTAATCGAAAGCATCAATGATTAGTCGCACCGGCTGGTTCAGATAGATCAACCCAATGTCAGATGGTGTAATATACATCTCTCCAATAATATCAGTATCCGGACTAATGATTGCCAATTGTTGTCCTTGTTGAATATTTGAACCCGGATGGATTGGAGAGAGGTATTCAATGATCCCTGAAACAGGCGTACGAATTTCACAATTCTTCACGTCGTCTAGCAGGCAGTTTATCTGACCCTCATACTGTTTTTGCCTGAACTGGAGTTCGGCCAATTCATTTTGCCATTGATTGTACTTTAAATAATTGAAATGATTTAGCTCTTGCGTGAGTTGGGCCTCCTTAAATAACAGATCATCAAATTCCTTTTCACTTATCAGTTTTTCCCTGAATAATGATTCGTTCCGGTTCTTTTCCCTGGTTGCCTTGTTTAACTTATCCTTAAGGCTGGAAGACTGTTGGGAAAAAGCCATAAATTCCAGCTTATATTTGACCGATTGCATTTGCCCCTGCTTGCCGGATAGCAGGTCACCCAGGTCATTCATTTCGGATATAATCTGTCTGGATAATGAATTTAATTGCTCCAGCTCATATTCTTTCCTTTTTCTGTCAAGCGCTACCAGTACCTCACCTTTTTCCAGCTTGTCGCTTTCCGAAAAATTAACGTAAGCAACTTTTCCCGCGGCTGGGGAATGAACAGGTGTTTTTTCTGTCCCGGGACGAATGATACCTGAAGCCTTAACGTAAAGGTTAATCTTAATGAAAGGCAAACTGAACAGGATCAGGAACAGTATAACCAGGATCATGATGTACAGGCTTTTGCTTCTCAGTTTAATTGATCCCATGTAATGCGGGAATGTGCTTTTAATATTTTCGCTGGTATAGAGCGATTCCATATTCTCCATGAAGATTAGCCTCCAAATATCAAGGTTTTAAGCAGGTCCCAATTTCTGAAGATCATTAGAAAGACGATAAAAGACAGGATAAATACTATCAGACTTTTAAGGAATTTTTTGTTTTTCATGTTGACGTATTTTTATTGATTCAGTTTGAAAAATCCGCGGAGTGGAATCACTTCCGGCTCCGCAGATAATAAAAATTTAAAAATTAAGGAACAATGAGTTCCTTACATACAGATCAACCAGGTATGGTTCTACTTTGCTTACGATTTCAACACCTATGGCAATCGGGAGAAAAATCAGATTTTGCTGAGTATTCCCTCCAATGGTTTTAATAGACTCATCAACAGATAGTTGATTGAATTTTAAAAACTGTTTTGATGATATCATAAGTGTTGTTTTTAATTGTTTTCCATATTCATCACGAAATCTGTACAAGCCATTGTTGTTCCCAGTCCGTTATTATACCCATAGTAGATTTGTATTGCAAAAAAACGAAGGGCTCTTCCGGCGTCGAAGGCAAACCCACCTCCCATGGTGCCGGTCAGTTCATTGGCAGACAGCTCTTTCAGGCTGTTTTTTACTAAGTTTTTCATTGATTTGATTTTTAATTTAATAACATGATACAGTATATAGGGATCAGTTTTTAATTTCAGGCTTTCCCAATAAACCGGCCTTGAAATTATCCCAGTCGCTGATAATCTCAGAAATTGCCGCCCCGGCTGCTGCAACAAAAATTGGCAGCAAAATCGGACACCCTCCGTTTATACCGATTAATTCCTTTTTGTTTAATGGTTTAAGACCATTTTGTAAAGTTTCCATGTTTTCAGATTTTAAGTTTAACAATAGCAGGAGTACAATACTGGCCACGTATAGATCCTGCAGGTTTCATATCCAGCCAGATCAATTTTTGAAAAAAACGTTTTCTATTCCTTAATGACAAAATGGTGAGGATATCGAAGAAGAAGAAGGGATAATTTTTATTTGGTTCTGTAATGTCTTGATAAAGAGAATGTAAAGGATTAAGATTTTTGATCAGAATTTATGCTTAACCTCAATAGTCACAATGTTGGCTTCAAAATTTTATCATTTTGTGATGTAAAATATTCCTTCCGGAATAAATTACCGGGAGAAGTGGAAGAATGATACGTTTGAGAGACAGGGGAATAATAAATCAGGAATTCAATGTTTATTTCTTCGGGCTCTTTTAAGGATAGCAGAACCAGAATAATTGGTCTTCTTCGAGTGCATGGATAGATCTTGATAATAATTCTTTGGCGAATATTGAAGTTATTACTACAACTCCCAACCCTTCCTGTATTCCCTGAAAAAGTATTGGTTCGCCCCGGGAACATTGGTTATTTTCATATTCCCGCTATCGTATTCAATTTTTTTGCCTGACCTTAAGGCAACTGCTCCAAGGAGAATAGTCTCTGTCACCGGTCCGGCCTTAAGGAATGTCCCGTGTGATTGTGAACCATTTTTAAAAGCATCGATCCAGACCCGGCTGTTTCTATTTGCTACTCTTTGCGGCAGTTCTGACGAGCCGGTGAATTCAATCATTTTTTTCTCGGGAAGGATACGGGGCTCATCACAAAGAAAACTGGCCAGGATCTTACCTTTGTCACCGATGAACATCATTCCCTCTGCCGGGAGATCCTTGTTCTCAGCTTCAAGTTCATCCGGTGTTTCAGGTTTCATTCCTCCATCGTACCAGAATAATTTGAAGGCAGGTAACTTTGCCTGTGCGGGGAATTTAAATTTTACAATGCAGGAGTATGGGAAGGCCACATTGTTGTTTTCGCGGTGGCTCACATGGTTATCGGTAATGCTTGTGGTGGTTCCATATGCCTGGGCGCTAAGAGGGGCCGTGTTGATCCCGAATTTCAGGAACAGGGGCCAAAGGCTGTAATGTCCCATATCCGCGATGCTGCCTCCTCCGAAGTCATACCATCCCCGGAATACTGCATTGGTATAGTTGGGATGGTAGGGGCGGTCGGGTACCGGTCCAAGCCACAGGTCCCAATCAAATCCGCCGGGGACAGGTGGTTTATCGGTCGGATTGGCAGTCCATTGCTGCCAGACCGGCCGGTTCGACCAGTTATGTATCTCCAGCAGGTTGCCAATGGCTCCTCGCTGGATCCAATCCAGGGCCACATCATATCCGTTGTGGTCACTCCATGCAAGCAGATGTGTGCTAACGCCGGTTTTTCTTGCCGTTTCGATGGTCAGCATTGCTTCATGCATCCTGTTAGCAATGGGTTTATGAATCACAACATGCCTGCCTTTTTTCATGGCTGCAATGGAGACGGTAGCATGGAGATGATCCGGGGTCATGATCTTCACGGCATCTATGTCCTGCTCCTTTTCAAGCAGCTCCCTGAAATCGCTATACGAAGCACATCCCGCATATTTACCTTTTGCATTTTGACTGGCATAATAAGACTCGACTATTTCCTTCCCAATGTCACGGCCCCCGGGAATTCCGTCAAATTTTTCTCCCCAGGTTGGGTCTTCCAGGACTTCTCTAACACTGTCCCGGATCCCATGCAACGACCAATCGACATAATTTGTTGTAAACTTGTTAGGATCACAGACAGATGTGATCTGCACATCAGGCTCTCTTAATAGTGAAATCATTTCCCTGATCCCCTGGGTTCCAATTCCAATATATGCTATATTAAGTTTATCACTGGGGGCAATATGATTCAGACCCCCCAGCACATGTCTGGGGACAATGGTAAATGCGGTAGCTGCCGCCGTAGTCCCGACAAATTGCCTGCGGTTGATCTTTTTCTTCGGATTCATAAGTATCTGGTTTAATATGAGTTATTTACAAGAGGCTTGAAGATCTACATTACTTCTTATTTTTCTAATATACAAAATTGGTAAGGAAGTCAAACATGATTCAATCATTTATACCAGGTTTATTCCATTCTGTTCAGAATAACAGTTTGACTTAAATTAATGGATACTTATGCCTCCGGTCAGGCGCGATTGAATGACAGTTGCAGATTTCATGATCACAAAATTATTTAAATTACAAATAGTATAAATATTTATTTAAACCTCTATAAAATACAATCAAATATATAAAAACAATATAAATGTAGAATAATATTATATAATAAAGGGGGGTGAAAGAAAAAAATAAATAGATTTGTGAAGACACTTAATATTAATTAAAATCTTGTTGGAATGAAAAGAATTACTTCTTTATTGTTGATCCTGTTTGCATTTGCAATACTCATGGCCACTATGATGCCAGCCAGTGCACAGGATGAGGAACATGTTTCACCGATTAGTATTGGAGCGGATATTATGAGCCGATATGTTTGGAGAGGATTGGATTATGGTGCAGCACCAAGTATTCAGCCTTACATGGAGTTGGGATTAGGAAACTTTGCCATAGGTGCATGGGGAGCATATGCCACTTCACTCAGTGCCAATAACCTGTTGGGGGTGCAGGAGGTGGACCTCTATGCAACATATACCATTGCAGACTTGATTACAGTAGGTGTAACTGACTATTTTTTCCCGGTTGAAACAGATTACAACTATAACTATTTTGATTATGGCAGCGATACCAGCCTGCACGTGATGGAGGGAATGGTTGCTTTTAACGGACTTGCGGATTTTCCGTTGACTTTCTTGGCAGGGGTTAACCTGATGAACGATGATGACAACTCAATGTACTTTGAGCTTGGTTATTCCTTCTCTTTTATCGATGTTTTTATCGGTGCGGGAAACGGAATATACCTGACTTCGGAAAGTAAATTCAACCTGGTTAATGTGGGTATATCGAAAAGCAGGGAAATAAAGATTACGGATACATTTTCCCTCCCGGTTTCTGCCTCGCTGATTACCAATCCGGATGCAAAGCAGGTACATCTCGTATTTGGTATCTCATTCTAGTGTTATTCAGAAAATTCAGGATGATGAAAAAGATTAAAGCGATATTCAGAAAAAACGAAATTCCAGGAAGTCAGGGATGCCTTGCATGAAACAGGTATTGATTTTATCACCAGGCGAATAGTGAACCAATACTACTGTTCTGGCAATAAAACCGGCTGCTCCCTTTTTGCCCTAAAGGAAATGCTTTGCTAACAGACAGCCGGTAATTAGCGTACTGTCAAATCGGTTTTGGCAGTAATGCTTGCCTCTCCTTTTTTATCATATAGAACGACTTCACAATGTACCGGATTCGTAATTACACCTTTTTTGAAGATAAGGTTGGCAGAAACCTGTTCTTTTACAGTACTTGCAGTGATTTCTTTCTCACCATACGATTCAAATAAATCACCTTGCGACAGCAACATTTTGCCAGCGTTGTCCTTTGCATTCAAGCTCATCCCGATAGACACAGTTCCTTCATCTTCATGGAATCCCGTCAGTCCTTCGAAGATGAGATACACCTTCTCATCAAAAGCTACCTCCTGGTCAGTAATGACCTTGTTGGTTTTACCTGAGAACAGGTAAACCTCGGTACATATTGCCAGGTTATTATCAACGATGATCTGGTCATTATCCACCACTTCGAAAGGCATTTTTGCTGAAAATGTCCCTGTTCCCTTTTTATCCCAGACTTTTACAGTCAGCAAATAGTTGTTGCCGGATTGTATCGGTTTGGCAACCGTTAGCGTAGCTGCCAGCAATAGTGGCGAAAAGTCCAATCCCTCCGTGTAACCGGCATACAGGTCCTCTGTTTCCATTACGATCTCACCAGACTCATTGGCAACATTCAATGACAGGCCCGGGAAAACAGCTTCACCAACCTTGGAAAATCCCTTTATATCGTTAAAGTTCATGTCAAACTCTTCGCCATATATAAATGTATTTTTCTGGATTTGTCCATCCGCCATCGACAGATATACATCCTCACAGGTAAGACCGTTCCCAACTGTGGTTAGTCCTGTAATCAGGTCAGTATTTACAGATTTGCTGAAATTGCAGCTATGAAGAATTATTATTGTCGATACAATAGTAAGAATTTCTAAGTGTCTGTATTTCATGGTTTTAAAGTATTAAGGTTAGTTAAAGAAATAGTCTGACCTGAAATCTCAATAATAATTATGATTAAAATGGATCCTCTTTTTTATTAACAGTCAGCTCAGTTCTGGCAGTAAGACTTGCGTTGCTTTTCTTATCATAGAGGGTGATTTCGCAGTTTACCGGATTACTGATCTCACGTCTGTAAATAAATATTAAAGCGTATATGTTGGCTTCAAGTTCATTTGTGGAAGCTGCTCTGTGATAATCAGCATTATGCATATCAGTATAGTCCATGACGGTATCTCCTGCATGGTCTATCGCTATTGATCTCGATCCAAAAATATATTCTCCATTTTCTTCCTGAAATCCGGCAACTTCATCAAAGTATATGGCAACTTGTTCATCCGAGTCAATTACCTGATCTGTAATTATCTGTTTGCTATCGGCTGAATAAAGATAAACCTCCGTACAGCTGGCCTGGTTCTTCACAACATTGATTTTGTCATTTTCAATGATACTAAATGGAAATGTTGCCGAAAATGTACCGCTACCTTTCTTATCCCAGATATTTACTGTGAGTACATAATCATTATTTGTTTGTAACGGGAAAACAATGGTAAGAATGGCTGAGAGGAGCAAGGGAGAATAATCCATCCCCTCCGTATCATTTATATACAGATCACCTGTTTTTACTATGGTATCACCCGTTTCGTATGTTATGAACATTGACAACCCGGGGAAAACACTTTCCCCTGTTTTTATGAATCCTTGTATGTTGCTGAAGTTAGCCCGAATGCTTTCACCATAAATGAACGTGTTACGCTCTATTTTATCCTGATTTATGGAAAGATATATCTCTTCACATGAAAGTCCGTTTCCGGTCGTTTTCAGACCTGGAACCGGTTCCGTATTTGATGATTTGCTGAAATTGCAGTCTTGCATCAAGATAAGAACTGCAGATACTACTGAAATAAAAGGGAGACTTGATTTCATAGTAATTTGATTTTATGGCTAATGAAAAATTTGCAATAAGTTATGAAATTATGCTGAGATAGCGAATCCTAAATTAGTAATCACAGTCCCATAATTTCATATAATCGTCTCCGGGCAGGAATTCATCCTTTGTCTTTTGCAATAATTCTGACAGTTCAGTTTCCAATTCTTCCTTTATTCGTGAGTATTCCGGGATGTCGAAAAGGTTATTCAACTGGTAGGGATCTTCCTGATTATCAAACAATAACCACGGTCTGTCAAGGTCTTTCACATAGGTATATCGCCGGGTACGTACTTCCCTGTATTCTTTGCCCCCTTTTTCCCGGTTCCACTGATGAAGAGGTACAGGGCAAATGATCATGGCTGCTTTAATTTCCAACTCCTCCTTCCCGAATAGATATCCGGAAAAGTCGTTTCCTTCATCCGACCCGGGAATATCCAGACCGCACAATTGGCTACGGCCGTGGTAAAATTAACCGATTCACGAGCCAGGATATCGATGTTGGGTGTTTTTACTTGTTGGTTGCCTGCGTACCCGAGGTCCTGTGCCCGCTACTGGTCGGCAAAAACGAAGATCACATTGGGTTTAACTTTTGCGACAGGTTTCTGAGTAGAGGAGATAAGAGAAACAGCAAGCAGGAGGGGGTAAAACTGAAGATAAGCGGCTCTCATATTATCGGTTTATATGTCTGATTATCATTTATTTTGGTTGATCAGTGAAGTAGTTTAAGAGTTGCGGGTGGGACCATGACTCTTTGCTTTAATGGCCAGCCGTCATTAAGCGTTTATCAATGCATCGATTTCTTCAAGATGCAATTTGAAATGCGGCAGGTAATCAATAATCATTACACCGAGCGATACAAGTTTCTCTTCGCCATAATCCCAGAGATTACCAAACTTTTCAGGATCAACATTTCCTGCAACATGGGCCCAGTGAAGGTTTGAAAATTTCCAGAGCTGTACAAGGTTTTGCCAGTCCTCATGCTGGTAATCCTGTAAGGCGATCCATTTGTCGTTATTACCATGAATGGCATAGTTTGGATATTTAAAAGGACTTTCCCGGTGCTGCAAGAAAACCATTCGATGGGTATTGTTGCCCGCAGAATCAACCATATGTCCTACGATCTGCTTTATGGTACGGTCCTGGCTGTTTCGCCTTTCAGTTATCACCGCATCCGAAAGATTTGATAGCTTTATTTCCCATTCCGGGATAAGGGCTAAAAGTTCCTTATTGTTAAATTCTATCTGTTCAAGTACACTCATTTTTTCTTTTATTAGTTGATTTTGCTTTTAGATTATGTTCATTGTATTTCTGATACGGTTTTCCAGGAATTCATCGTAAGCCCTGGTCCTGATATTCGTTTAAAGCGGATAGGTACGTCAGTGGGCAGAAAGGAATCATTATCAATAACTGATTTATCCGCTTCATTAAGCAGGCAATCACTGAATCACAGGTAACTTGATCTGTGAGCGAAATCCTTGTGAATGGTGAATCTTATTATGGGCAACTATTCCTTCCGATTCATCAAAATTATTCCCACCGGTATTCAGGTTCCGGTCGAAACGCGGAAAATTGCTGCTCGAAACCTCGATCCTTATGCAGTGTCCTTCTGCAAAATAGTTACTGGTCGACATGGGGCTCATTTCTACTTTATAAATATTCCCTTTCTCCATAAAAACATTCTTATCATAACCCTCAACGTAGCGGAATCGCTGGATAGTCTCGTCCAGGTTATATGCCCTGCCATCCGGGTAAACATCAATCAGCTTTAGCGTGATATCTGTATCCTTAACATCGGAAGAAATATACAACGTGGCCTCAATAAATCCACTTACTTCAATACCTTTCGTCAGGGGCTCCGAGGTATAAACAAGAATGTCCTCCCGCTCTTCCATTTTACTCTGGTCAAATGATCCTGGTTTAATAGCTCCCCCTGTGCAGCAAACACCCCCTCCATATGAAGGGACAGGATCGTACGGGTCATAAGTGAAGCTATCCGGGTTATCTTTTTTACCGGGCAATTTTTCAGACAGCTTCCCATCCCCGTTCAGGGTATTGGCGTTGCCTTTACTCTCCAGGTACCAGGGAATCATTTCCATTCCTTCCGGTGGCCAGATATCGGATTGCTGCCATTTACCTGATCCCATGGTATAATACTGGACCCTGGGAAGTCCGTCGAGAAATTCCTGATTTTTTCCCTTTAGCCAGTATTCAAGCCATCCATTTCTTATGCTGTCAAAATCCAGACGGGCATCCCCGACGTTGCGCTCCCCGACTAGGGTATTTTCAGAAACGCGCGAATAGGCGCAATGGGTGGTGGGGGCAATGATGAGATATTGGTTTTCACGGACTTCCGGATCACTGGCATTTGCCCTTATATGATTCACAAGGGCCAGGTTAGGGCTGGTTGCAATATCATACCAGGTGACGATCCACAGGCCTGGTACCCCGAAATCCATGTCGTCGTGGTATAAACCGCCCTGATACCAGGCGGGATCATCAGGTGTTCTCCGGATCATATCTTCATACACTCCGACAGGGCCATCCAGGTTTTTTATAATATCCTGAACAGGAAGATACCAGTAAGCCTCGGTCCAATCAACCTTTGGCCGCTCCGGGGCCAGGTCAAAAGACTTGGATACCCTGATTAATTCATCCTGTGAAGCATCGACCGGAAAGGTTGGGCGGATCCTGTCATTCTGAACTCCATACAACCATGAGGTGAATAACATCTGCTGCGCCCCTCCACGGAACCAGTTACCCTGTTCATAAAAATTTCCTATCCTGCCCACGCCGGCTCCAAATCCTGCAGGTATCATGGCTGCGTGTGCAGGATGGTCAAGGGCTGCAACAGCCATCTGCCACTCTGCTGTGGAGGAGCAACCCTGTGTGGCTATTTTTCCATTGCACCATGACTGACTTGCCATCCAGGAAAAGGCGTCATAGCCATCGGTTGTAGGTGTCCCCAGGATATCCCACTCACCCTGTGAAAAATACCGGCCCCGCTCATTCTGAATGACATAGGCGTACCCATTCTTAACAGCCTCGAGAGCAGACCTGTACCGGCCGGTACGTTCTTCACCATCCCCCCATGTATTGAAGTTGTAAGGGGTTTTAACGAAAATTACCGGTACCTGTTTGTCAGTCCTGGGCCGGTAAATATCGGTGGCCAGCATAATCCCATCCCGCATAGGCATCATTACCTTCTGGTCAATAA
>CAYZEZ010000074.1:0-3887 GCA_964477295.1 uncultured Bacteroides sp.
AAAGACATTCATGTTTATTTCAATACACCAGGCGGATCTGTTCATGCGGGACTCGGTATTTATGATACCATGCAATACATCTCATCTGAAGTGGCCACAATTTGCACCGGGATGGCTGCCTCAATGGGTGCTGTTTTGCTTACAGCCGGAATGAAAGGAAAGCGTTCTGCATTAACACATTCGAGGATAATGATCCATCAGCCCATGGGAGGAGCCCAGGGAACTGCCTCGGATATTGAAATTACAACCCGCGAAATAGTAAAACTTAAGCAGGAATTGTACCGGATAATTGCTGATCATTCTGGAAATCCCATCGAGAAGATTGAAAAAGATTCTGACAGGGACCACTGGATGACAGCTAAAGAGGCCCTTGAATATGGCATGATTGATGAGGTGATGGATAAACAATCGAAAAAATAACAAAACCAATCATGGACAGGTGCTCATTCTGCGGTAGAGAAAAACGGGATACCAACCTGCTTATAGCTGGTATTTCGGGTCACATCTGTGACAGCTGCATCGAACAGGCCCACAGTATTCTTCAGGAAGAGATCAAGAAGAAAAATGAGTTTGATGTAAATCAGATCAAGCTTCTTAAACCCAATGAGATCAAGAAATTCCTGGAACAGTATGTCATTGACCAGGATGAAGCAAAAAAATACATTGCTGTAGCTGTATATAACCATTATAAAAGGTTGATGCAGTTGGAGAAACCAGGAGGTGATGAAGTTGAAATAGAAAAATCAAACATTATCCTGGTTGGGGAAACCGGCACCGGCAAGACATTGCTGGCCAGGACAATTGCTAAAATGCTGCACGTCCCCTTTACCATCGTCGATGCCACAGTACTTACGGAAGCCGGATATGTGGGAGAAGATATTGAGAGTATCCTGACACGCCTTCTCCAGGTAGCAGATTATAATGTGGAAGCAGCCGAAAAAGGCATCGTTTTTATCGATGAAATTGACAAGATAGCACGAAAAAGCGATAACCCTTCCATTACCCGCGACGTTTCCGGAGAGGGAGTACAGCAGGGATTGCTGAAACTGCTTGAGGGATCTGTTGTAAATGTGCCACCACAGGGGGGGAGAAAACATCCCGACCAGAAAATGATACCTGTCAATACAAAAAATATCCTGTTTATCTGCGGTGGTGCCTTTGACGGGATTGAGAAAAAGATCGGACAAAGATTGAATACAAAGGTTGTAGGTTATATCGCAAGCAAGGATGCTACCCGTATTGACCGGAATAACTTATTGCAGTATATCGCACCACAGGACCTGAAAGCATTTGGTCTCATACCGGAGATTATTGGGAGGCTGCCCATTCTTACCTATCTCAATCCACTTGAACCGGAAGCGTTACGACGGATCCTTACCGAGCCGAAAAATGCAATTATTAAACAATACCAGAAACTGTTTGATATAGATGGGATGAATCTTTCATTCGATGATTCTGTGCTTGATTATATAGTCGATAAATCGGTTGAATATAAATTGGGCGCTAGGGGATTGAGGTCAATCTGCGAAGCCATTATGATCGATGCCATGTTCGAACTGCCCTCCCAGGAAGTGAAAGAGGTTAATATAGACCTTAAGTATGCCAAGGAGAAATTTGAAAAAATCGACATGAATAGCTTAAGAGCTGCATAAAAGTTTTGATTATTAAGAAATAATACATTTATTTGCATCAATTCAAAGTAAAATGAATTTATTAGTAACAAATATTAACTGGTGGTGGCGTGATTTGTGTCTTATAAGGATGTGAATTATGTAAAGCCAGTTACTATTAATAATATCAAAAAGGCTTGCCGGTTCACGGCAAGCCTTTTTTTATACTGTTAACCATGAACAAAATTAAGATTAGGCCAATCGTAAAGAAAATACTTGCCGATACCATAACACCTGTAAGTATCTATCTTGGATTGAGGGATATTTTCCGTCAGTCATTGCTCCTGGAAAGCTCTGATTATCATTCGATCGAGGACAGCTATTCCTTCATTTGCCTTGAGCCATTAGCGACCTTTATGGTTGAGAATTCAAAAATAAAGGTCACTGTTCCCGGACAAACACGGACAACTGAGAAAATCACTGATAATGCTTCGGTCCCTGACAAGCTTTACCAATTCCTGAAATCGTTTGATTACGAAAATAATCATGATGAAATAAGGACCAACGGGCTCTTCGGCTATTCTACATTTGATGCCGTAAGGTATTTCGAGGATATCCGGTTGAATCACGACCGGAATATGCCGTACGCTATTCCGGATATGGTCTATTCTGTTTATCGATATATCATTGCCATCAACCATTTTCAAAATGTTCTTTATATCATCGAGAACGTGACCGGCCAGTCAGAGGGTAGCCTTGAATACATCGAATCATTGCTCACGAACAGGAGTTTTGCTACCTATCCTTTTGAACTGTCAGAAACGGAGCAGTCGAACCTTACCGACAAGGAGTATATGGAGCTCGTTTCAAAAGGAAAGGAACACTGCCGGCGTGGCGATGTTTTTCAAATTGTATTATCAAGGCAGTTCAGACAAGCGTTCAAAGGAGATGAATTCAACGTATACCGTTGTTTAAGATCGATCAATCCTTCCCCGTACCTGTTCTATTTTGATTATGGCAACTACAGGCTATTTGGTTCCTCTCCTGAGGCTTTATTGCAGGTTAGCTCCGGGACAGCCACCATTTTCCCTATTGCGGGAACATTTAAACGCACCGGTAATGCAGAAAAAGACAAAGAGCTTGCCTTTATGCTGGCCCATGATAAAAAAGAAAACTCTGAGCACGTAATGCTGGTCGACCTGGCCAGGAATGACCTGAGCCGTAACGCCGACAATGTAAATGTGGAAAAGTTCCGTGAGATACAACAATTCTCACATGTGATCCATATGGTGTCAAAAGTTACCGGCAAGCTGCCTGCGGGATTTAATCCGGTACGTGTGTATGCCGATTCCTTCCCGGCCGGAACCCTTTCAGGAGCGCCCAAGTACAAGGCGATGGAGCTGATAAACCTTTACGAGAACCAGCAAAGGAGCTATTATGGAGGTGGCCTTGGTTATTTCGGATTCAACGATGATGTGAACCATGCCATCATGATCCGGTCATTTTTAAGTAAGGATAACCTTCTCTATTATCAGGCCGGGGCCGGGATTGTAGCCGACTCGGTCGAAGAGACCGAATTAGATGAAGTCAATAACAAATTAATGGCACTGAAAAGAGCCATTCAAATGGCAAAAGAACTATGATAATGAAGGTAGCAGTGATTGATAATTACGATTCTTTTACCTACAACCTGGTGCATGCGATACAGTCCATCACTGGTTTAAGAGTTAAAGTATACAGGAACGACCAACTTGAACTGGATGAACTGGATCACTTTGATAAGCTGGTTTTATCTCCCGGTCCGGGAATCCCCGACGAAGCAGGATTGCTCAAGGAGATCATCAGGAGATATGGCCCTGCGAAAAGTATTCTCGGCGTTTGCCTTGGCCACCAGGCTATTGCAGAGGTATATGGTGGACACCTGTTGAATATTAACCAGGTTTTTCATGGTGTTTCCACAGCTATTTCTATTCTGGATGGATCCGATTTTCTCTTCAGCGAAATCACCACTCCGTTTAAGGGGGGAAGATATCATTCGTGGATCGTTTCGCGGGAAGGATTACCGGATTGCTTCGACATACTGGCTGAAGCAGAAGATGGAGAGATCATGGCCCTGGCCCATAAAGAATATGACATCAGGGGAGTACAGTTTCATCCTGAATCGGTATTAACCGAATGTGGGATCCAGATCATTGAAAATTGGTTAAAACATGAATAGAAGAAGTTACGAGGTACGAGGTACGAGTTGCGAGGTATGAGACTAATGGTTAACGATAT
>CAYZEZ010000074.1:3987-18002 GCA_964477295.1 uncultured Bacteroides sp.
AGTTACGAGGTACGAGGTACGAGTTGCGAGGTATGAGACTAATGGTTAACGATATAGCTGCATAGCAGATACCTCGTAACCCGCAACACGTAATCCGCAACTTAATAAAGCTAATTACCATGAAAGAAATACTAAACTTTCTCTACGACCACAAAACCCTGAGCCTCACAGAGGCGAAGGAGATCTTAAAGAACATAGCCCAGGGTAAATACAATCATTCGCAGATTGCATCCTTTATCAGTGTATACCTGATGAGAAGCATTACTTTAGATGAACTGACAGGCTTCAGGGATGCTCTGCTTGATCTTTGCATTCCAATATCATTTGATGGAATGGAAACTATCGATGTGTGTGGCACCGGGGGCGACGGGAAGGATACATTTAATATTTCAACCCTGTCTGCATTTGTCATTGCAGGTGCCGGGGTCAAGGTGTCGAAACATGGAAATTATGGAATCTCCTCAACCTGTGGGTCTTCAAACGTGATAGAACAATTGGGATACCGGTTTTCCAACGAGGAATCGAAGTTGCAAAGTGAGATCGAAAAGGCCGGTATTTGTTTTTTGCATGCACCCCTGTTCAATCCGGCAATGAAGAATGTGGCCCCTGTACGAAAAGACCTGGGCGTTAAAACCTTTTTCAACATGCTGGGCCCCATGGTGAATCCAAGCCGGCCCTCCAAACAGATGATTGGAGTATACAGCCTTGAACTGGCCAGGATCTATACATACCTCTATCAAAACACCGATAGGGATTTTGTTATAGTGCACAGCCTGGACGGATACGATGAGATATCGTTAACGGGCGATTTTAAGATCCTGACAAGGAAACTGGAAAAGATAATGCAGCCTGAGGAACTGGGACTACAGCAACACAGTCCCGCAGAATTATCGGGAGGAGATTCCGTTGCCGATGCTGCAAGGATTTTTTTGTCTGTCCTGCAAGGGAAGGGTACCCTGGCACAAAAAGAGGTGGTTGTAGCCAATGCAGGACTTGGCCTGAAGGCATATTACCCGGAGAAAAATATTCTCGAATGTGTGGAACTGGCCCGTGAATCACTTGAAAGCGGAAAGGCAAATAGTGCATTGAATACATTAATTGATATGAATAAATGAATATCCTGGATAAAATAGTTGCGGAAAAGCGGAAAGAGGTGGATAGGATGAAGCGCATCAGGCCGGTTGGGCAACTGGTTGATCAGCCATTGTTCAGCAGACAATCCATCTCTCTGAAAGAAAGATTGTCAGATTCTCATCCATGTGGCATTATCGCAGAATTCAAGAGGATGTCCCCATCCGGAGGGATCATTAATGAAAAGGTTGAAGTGGAAGATGTTGTAAATGGCTATGTGACTGCCGGAGCAGCCGGGGTATCTGTTTTAACAGATTCAGCTTTTTTCGGGGGAAGCCTTGATGATCTGACGAGAGCCCGTGTTTCAGCCGAAGACACCCCAATTTTGAGAAAAGATTTTATTATTGATGAGTACCAGGTTGTTGAAGCAAAGGCATATGGCGCTGATGTAATTTTATTAATTGCAGAGGCGCTGACCGCCGAAGCGATTTTGCGACTGGCAAGAAGGGCCGTGGATAACAAGCTTGAAGTGATCCTTGAAATGCATCATCCAGGTCAGCTGTATAAAATTTGTGATGAGATAGATATCGTGGGAATAAATAATCGTAATCTCGAAGATTTTTCGGTCAGTATTAACACATCATTGGAGACATCGGACAAAATACCGGCGGACAAAATTAAAATCTCTGAGAGCGGATTGGATAATACCGGGGCCATTTTTAATCTAATCGATTCAGGATTTAAAGGCTTCCTGATCGGAGAGTTTTTCATGAAACATCCACATCCTCAACTGGCTTGCCTGGATCTGATTAACAAAATAAAGAACAATGCCAGCTAAAATACAAATAAAGGTTTGCGGAATGAGGGAGCCTGGTAATATTCGGGACCTGGTATTATTGGAGCCTGATTATATTGGATTTATCTTTTATCCCGGATCGAAAAGGTATGTTCAGGAGCCCGATCCGGAAGTATTCAGAAAAATCCCTCATGGCATTAGCAAGGTGGGTGTGTATGTTGATGAAAACATAGAGAAAATCAAACGGATGGTTGCTGATCTTAATCTGGACCTGGTTCAACTGCATGGAGATGAAACACCGGAGGATTGCATGAAACTGAAAAATTCAGGAATCCGGGTCATGAAGGCTTTCAGGATCTCGCATTCAATTGATGATGAAGTAATGAGCGATTATGAGGATTCGTGTGAATATTTTTTATTTGATAAAAGCGGACCTGGATTCGGGGGTACAGGCGACAAATTTGATTGGGGGGTATTGGACGGCTACTGGTTATCAAAACCATTTTTTCTTAGTGGCGGAATAGGGCCTGATGATATTACAACAATTTTAGAACTCGACCGGCCGGACATAGCCGGCATTGATATCAACAGCAGGTTTGAAACTGAACCCGGTCTGAAAGATATTCATAAAGCAGCGGATTTCATTAAATCAATCAGGAGGAAACAACAATGATCCATCCCGATAGCAGAGGATATTATGGTGAATTTGGAGGGGCATTTATTCCGGAAATGCTATATCCGAATATTAAAGAATTGAGGGAGAATTACCTGGAAATTCTGGAAGATAAAGAGTATGTCAGAGAATTTAAAGACCTGCTTAAAAATTATTGCGGAAGGCCGACCCCATTGTACCATGCTGTTAATTTTTCAAAGCTTTATGGCACATCAATATACCTCAAGCGTGAAGACCTGAATCATACCGGTGCACATAAGATAAACAACACTGTCGGTCAGATTTTAATGGCCCGGCGATTGGGCAAAAACAGGATCATCGCTGAAACAGGAGCAGGACAGCATGGTGTGGCTACGGCAACTGTTTGTGCACTGCTCAATATGGAATGTGTTGTATATATGGGAGAATTGGATATCGAAAGACAGCAGCCAAATGTATTGAAGATGAAAATGTTGGGAGCACGGGTCGTCCCGGTTCACAGCGGGAACATGACCTTGAAGGATGCCACCAATGAAGCCATTCGCGACTGGATCAACCATCCCGTGGATACGCATTATATCATCGGATCAGTGGTTGGCCCTCATCCGTACCCCGACCTGGTGGCCCGGTTGCAATCAGTGATCAGTGAGGAAATGAAATGGCAACTGGAAGAGAAGCATGGGAATCCCTGTCCCGACCATATAATAGCTTGTGTGGGAGGGGGCAGTAATGCCATAGGAGCTTTTTATCATTTCATCGGGAATGAAAAGGTTGGATTAATTGGTGTGGAAGCGGCGGGACAAGGTGTGGATACAGATGAAACGGCTGCAACATTAACTGTTGGGAGCCCGGGCATAATACATGGAAGCCACACCATGCTGATGCAGGATGATGACGGTCAGATTACCGAACCTTATTCTGTCTCTGCCGGGCTTGATTATCCGGGTGTTGGTCCGATACACAGTTTCCTCAAGAAATCAGGCCGTGTACAGTATATATCTGTTACCGATCAACAGGCCCTGGATGCGGCATTTCTACTTACACAGAGGGAAGGGATCATCCCGGCTCTTGAAACGGCTCATGCCCTGGCAGCATTGGAACTGGAAAGGTTCAGGCCGGATGATATTGTTGTGATTTGCCTTTCGGGAAGAGGAGATAAGGACCTGGAAACATATTTTAAATCTTTTACCGATGAACAGGATTGATCGACTTTTCAGAGAAAAAACAGGAGAGATTTTATCTATCTATTTCACTGCGGGTTATCCTGAACTGGATGATACTTCAACTATTATCGGTGAGATTGAGAAAAGTGGGGGAGACCTTGTTGAGGTCGGGATACCTTTTTCAGATCCGCTGGCCGATGGTCCTGTTTTGCAGGAGTCCAACAAAATTGCCCTGGAGAATGGAATGTCATTGAACAAATTGTTTGATCAGCTAAATGGAATCAGGGATAAGGTAGAGATGCCAATTATATTGATGGGTTATTTAAACCCGGTTCTGAAATATGGTCCGGAAAGGTTTTGTCTGGATTGTAACCAGGCAGGTATAGATGGCGTGATCCTTCCCGATCTGCCGCTCGATGTATATATTGAATCCTTCCGGGAGGTTTTTGAAAAATATGGGATTCACGTCGTTTTTCTTGTTACACCCCAGACATCTGTTGAGCGTATACGGGCCATTGAAGATGCTTCAAAAGGATTTATATACCTGGTTACTGCTTCCTCTACAACAGGAATTCGGGGTGGGATATCAGAGGAACAGATTGAATATTTCGAAAGGATCAGGGACCTTAACCTAAAGATGCCCTGCCTTGCCGGCTTTGGCATCTCCTCCCACGAAACCTTCAAAGCTGTTTGCCAGCATACACACGGGGCGATTATCGGAAGTGCCTTTGTAAACCATTTAGGGAAAGGCGGAGACCTGAAGGAAAATATTCGTTCTTTTATTGAAGCAATAAAAAAAAACACCTAAGATTTTGCCTGCTTTTTTGTGACCAGGACAAAAAAGCAGGCGGGGATATGGGGGGCAAAAAGCCCCCCGAATAAGAACTATTGCTTAGATCTTTTCTTTTTGCCTCTCAGCATAATCTCTTTTGTATCGCCATTTACAGAAATCGTTGCCTTGTCATCACATTCTCCCTCCCCGTAATCAAGCACAATCCCAGTTTTGCTGTTCTCATCAATTACCGCTGATCCTTCAGTGAAGGCGACGTCATAATTTACAATCTCAACCATTCCTGAAGTGATCCACATGCATGCAGTTTTAACAACCAGCGGATCGATGATCGTCCTGGTATAGGATTTACCGAAACGGTTGATCCCGGTTGCTTCTCCCTCGATAAGGTAAACATCATCCCACCTGAACCGGGGTGTTAGTTCACCTTCAATCCAGGTACGCGTACGTGTAAAATTCCTGGTGATTTCCTGTCCTTCAGGGGTGGTTACCTTTCCACCGGTTAAAACAATACTGAAGTACATGTTTTCATCTTCATTCAGGCCTTCATTTATGGTTATCTTTGTTCCTTCGATCAGGAAATTATTCACGGAGAAATTTTCAAAGGTGACTGTCCTGGTACTCCCCTCCCTCCAGAAACGGTCGGTAACCACGGTAATTATTTTCCCTTTCCTCACGGTGCCAAACGGGCCGGTACATCCCTCAGTTCCAAAATCAATGGTAACTGTTTTGGGCCAGAAAACGGAATCGTTGTGGTCGATATAAACAATTGGACAGGTATCCTCTGCTGATTTTAATCCGCCCGGATTTTTCCAGGTGAATTCAAGCTGTTCAAGAACCATATCCACTTCACAGAAGGCCTGGTCGAACAGAATAGCTACCGCATCATCATCGTCGGCTGATGTTACATCCTGACTTGTGATCATTTCCTTGTCGTCAGTACAGGAGATAAGCATCAAGGTCACTGAGACAACTATCGAAAGGGCTGTAAATAATTTATTTTTTTTCATTTGATATTATATTTTGGGTTAATACAACAAATTAGATTGTCACCCGATAAAAAGGTTTAATCATAAAAAATTATTCATCTTTGCATCCTCCGGCTATCTATTGATATTTATTGTCGATGAAATGTCCATGATAATGTTATCATAATATTCTCAAAAGAAAATGAAGATGATATCATAGTAAGTTGCACAAGGCCAATTAATTAAATAAAATATTTCTTGTGAATACAAAAAATCCATTCTGGATCTATGGAAGCCTGGTGTTGGCCATGATTTTCTGGAGCCTGACTTTCATCTGGTTCAAAATAGCGAATGAGGTATATCCCCCTTTCACCATTGTATTTCTAAGGCTGGTTATCTCCACCGTGGTTTTACTATTAATAAGCTGGTTTGCCGGATTTCTTCAAAAGGTGAAGAGAAAAGATTATAAATGGATTTTACTGATGTCACTTTTTAATCCCTTTCTTTATTTTGTCGGGGAAAGCCTGGGGCTGACCATGGTCAGTTCAACACTGGCTGCAGTAATCATTGCCACCATACCCTTGCTGGTGCCGGTAGGAGCTTTTTTCTTCCTTAATGAGCGGCTGAATATTATTAATATCATTGGAATGATTATATCATATACCGGAGTTTTAATAGTATTGTTAAAACCTGATTTTTCACTCGCCGCCAATCCTGTAGGGATAGGCCTGATGTTTATGGCTGTAATCTGCGCCGTAGGATATACTATGGTAGTAAAAAAATTGATTGCCAGGTATAGTCCTTACAGCCTTACTTTTTATCAGAATCTGATTGGGATATTTGTATTCATACCCCTGGTGATAATATTCGAAAGGAATGTTTTTTTTAAGGCAGATCATGAGATCAGGGCTATCATGTCGTTGATCTATCTTGCATTATTTGGATCTACTGCAGCTTTTATTTTTTATAACTACGGAATAAAAAAACTGGGTGCCTCAAAAGCTAATGTATTCACAAATATCATCCCGGTGCTCACAGCTGTCTTTGCCTATTTTGTTTTAAGAGAGGAGATGACCTGGCAGAAAGTAACAGGTATAGCCATTGTTCTGGCAGGTTTGTTCTTTTCCCAGTTACCAAAAACTGCTCGTGACTCACACTCAATACCTATACCACCTCGCGACTAGTTCCAGGTAACTCACACCTGTCTCTAAAATATTCTTTCCTTTTCTACGTTTTTTGAATTAAGTTTGCTATAACACCAATCCCATGAGATTTTTCATCGGTTTATGCCTGTTCACCTGCCTGGTACATTCAGGTTATTCCCAGCTGGGTGGGAGCTATACTTATTCATTTCTCGACCTGACCAATTCTGCCAGGGCAGCTTCGCTTGGAGGCAAGACAAATGCCATCTGGGATGATGACCTGAATCTGCCTTTTCAAAATCCTGCATTGTTGAACAGCGAAATGAAGAACCACCTGGTTCTAAACTATGTGAATTACTTTACCGACATAAATTATGGTTATGTTTCCTACGCTAATTCAATAGAAAAGGTGGGTAATGTTGCAGCAGGATTACATTTCATTAATTATGGTGAATTCATTGAGGCCGATCACCTGGGCAATAAAACAGGGACATTTACAGCATCAGAATATTCCCTGAACCTTATCTGGTCGAGATCTTATGATAGCCTTTTCCATTTCGGGATCAACCTTAAGCCTGTTTATTCCTCCATGGAAAAATACAGGTCATTCGGTATGGTAGCCGATATAGGACTCACCTATACCGGCAGGGAGAACCTGTTTGTTGCTTCCATTGTAATGCGGAATATTGGTTACCAGATCAAGCCTTATCATGACAAAAACAGGGAACCAATGCCCTTTGAGATACAGATGGGTTTATCTCAAAAACTGGAACATGCACCCTTCAGGTTTTCTGCTGTTTTTCATAACCTTCAGCAATTTGACCTGACCTATAAAACAGAAAAAGCAACCCTGGATGTTGATCCTCTGACCGGAGAACCTGTAAAAGAAAATAAACTGGAGAAATTTGGTGACCAGATGATGAGGCATGTTATTATTGGTGTCGAATTTATTCCGGTTGAAAACTTTTTTATAAGGGCAGGATATAATTACCAGCGCAGGATGGAACTTAAGCTGGATACCCGGACGGCCACGGTTGGATTTTCCTGGGGATTCGGGTTGAAGATATACAAATTCCATCTTAGCTATGGCAGGGCCAGCTATCACCTTGCAGGAGCATCCAATCATTTCTCCCTGAGTACTAACCTTTCATCCTTTTATAACCGAATGTAGCGGAAAAAGATTCAACTGCACTATGAAACCTGAACAAATAATCATTGCCATTGACGGCCATTCCTCCAGTGGTAAAAGCACTTTTGCCAGGGCCATTGCCAGGGAATACGGACTAACCTACGTTGACAGTGGTGCTATGTACAGGGCGGTAACCCTGTATTGCCTTCAAAATGATTTAATTCAGGATAATAAGATTGATGAACCCACACTGGAGAAACGCCTGCCGGATATCAGGATTACTTTTCAATTAAATCCTCATACAGGTGAAAACGTGACTTTTCTGAATGATGTTAATGTTGAGAGGGAAATCCGTGGATTTGAAGTTTCTAACATGGTTAGTCCTGTAAGTAAAATTGGATTTGTACGGCATGCGATGGTTGACCTGCAACGTAAAATATCTGAGAATAAAGGTGTTGTAATGGATGGCAGGGATATCGGATCTGTAGTATTTCCTTACGCCGACATCAAAATTTTCTTATCGGCCAACGATGATATCCGGGCTAAAAGAAGGCACGATGAGTTAATAGGAAAGGGGATGGATGTGAAGATCGAGGAGGTTCAACATAATTTAAAAGACCGGGATCACCAGGATTCAACCAGGGACATCAGTCCCTTGATCAAGCCTGATGGCGCCATCGAACTGGATAATACAGACATGACTGTGGAGGAGCAAATGGTATGGTTTAAGGAAATCATGAATAAGAAATACCATGGAGATAGTGATTGATGAACGTGCCGGTTTCTGTACCGGTGTGACCACTGCCGTAAAGATGGCGGAAGCGGAGCTGAATAAATCCGGAGAGCTTTATTGTCTTGGCAATATCGTACACAATCCGGCAGAATTGACCAGGCTTCAGGGAGAAGGATTGAAGATTATCGATTATAACAAATACCGCACCTTAAAAAACACTCGCGTATTGATCCGTGCCCATGGTGAACCGCCGCATGTTTTTACCACAGCCCTTGAAAATAACCTGGAATTGCTGAATGCCACATGTCCCATAGTTAAAAGGCTTCAAAACAGGGTGACAGAAGTATTAAGTGTTGCCATCCCCCAGGAGGGTACCATCCTTATATTTGGCAAGAATGAGCATCCTGAAGTCGTTGCCCTGTCGGGCATTGCAGGAGGCAAAGTAACAGTGGTCAGGAACATAGATGAGATTAAAAATATTTCCCTGGACAAGCCGATATTCTTATTTGCCCAAACCACAATGAACAGGGATGAATACGGAATGTTTGCAGAGGAGCTTAGGAAGCTTATTGTTGATTCAGACGGCGATCCGGATTCAATGCTTCATGTGCATCAGACCATATGTGGCGAAGTTGCATGCCGGGTGCCTGGTATTCAGGAGTTTGCAATTCAGTTCGACCTGGTATTGTTCGTGAGCGGAAAGGAAAGTTCGAATGGGCGAATGTTGTTTCAGGCCTGCAGGGAAGCCAACTCCAATTCCTGTTTTGTCTCGGATATCAAAGATCTTGAACAGATCAATGTGGCCAATGCCACTTCGATTGGTATCTCAGGAGCCACATCAACCCCTCCATGGCTTCTTGTGAAAGTGAAAGAATCGGTTAAGGGCCTGGTGGAAAAAAATCAATAATCCCTTAAAATTCCCTAACTTGTTCTTACTGAAAAATTCTTAATTTTGGGGTCTCAAAATTAAACCTCTGAATAATTAATAAAAGATAAGAGTTTTATCATGACTAAAATAAAAAAAATTGGTGTGATAACTTCCGGGGGAGATGCTCCTGGGATGAACGCAGCTATTCGTGCAGTCACAAGGACAGCCATCTATAACAAGCTTAAGGTTATTGGTATCCGTCATGGTTATGAAGGAATGATCCAGGGACATTTTAAGGAGTTAAAGGCACACAGTGTAAGTGATATTATCCAGAGAGGAGGCACTATTTTAAAAACTGCCAGGAGCCAGGCATTCAGAACGGTTGAAGGTCGGCGTCAGGCCTATATTAAATTAGAAGAGGCAAAAATTGATGCAGTTGTAGTGATCGGGGGAGACGGTACCCTGGCCGGAGCCAGAAAATTTTCCGAGGAGTTTGACATTCCTTTCATCGGCATTCCAGGTACCATAGATAACGACATTTACGGAACCGATTATACTATTGGTTATGATACGGCCATGAATACGGTGGTGGAAGCGATCGATAAGATAAGGGATACGGCCAGTTCGCATAATCGGCTTTTCTTTGTCGAAGTAATGGGCCGTGATGCCGGCTTTATTGCATTGCGTGCCGGGATAGCCTGCGGGGCAGAAGCTATCCTGATCCCGGAAATAAAGGGACAGGTTGCTGGCCTGAAAGATTTCCTCGAAAAGGGATTTAAAAGGAAAAAATCAAGCAATATTATTATTGTTGCAGAGGGTGAGGAATCGGGTGGAGCCTTCACTATTGCAAAAAAAGTGAAAGAGGATTTTAAGGATTATGATGTAAGGGTAACCGTACTTGGACACATTCAACGGGGTGGCACCCCTTCGGCTTACGACAGGGTCACTGCCAGCCAGTTTGGATATGCGGCAGTTATGGCTTTGCTGGATGACCAGAAAAGTGTAATGGTTGGATTGGTAGATGGCGAAATTGCGCACTGTACCTTTAACAAAGCAATTAAATTACACAAGACAGTTTCTACGGATAAAATGGAAATTGCAGAAATCCTCTCTGTTTGAAAAATATAGTCATCCTGAATTTGCCTGCCCTGCCTGTCCCGCCTGCCCTCCCGAGCACTCGGGGGGGATGCAGATCGGGGACGAAGGTCAGGGTTTCAGGATCTGTAACGAGCTAATAATTAGATCCTGAACCAAGTTCAGCATGACGAATTTATGACTTCAAATGAGTTCATGAATTTATAATTTATCTCCAAAATTTTCCTTTTTAGATTGCCTGCCAATAAAACATATGCTGAAGTCATACTACCTGTTCCGGTACCAGGTACCTTCACCTATGCTATCCCTGAACAGATTCAGGATCTGGTTGCGACCGGGATCCGGGTATTGGTACCGTTCGGGACCAGGAAATACTCGGGAATTGTTTATCGACTGGTCGAAGAGCCGCCAGGTAATATAGTGATCAGGTCAATTGAATCGCTGCTGGAAACATTTCCTGTTGTCAATTCGCGCCAGATAAAATTCTGGGAATGGCTTTCTGATTATTACCTGTGCCATCTTGGGGAAGTCTACAATGCTGCATTGCCGTCCGGCTTAAAGCTGGAAAGCGAAACCTGGATAAGGATTCAACGGGAATTCCTGCATAGCGATCATTTAACCGAGGAGGAGGAAATTATATTCAATACTGTCAAGTCTTGCCGTGAGATCCGGCTTAAGGATTATAAGAAAACAGCCACCTTGCGAAAAAAACTAAAAACCATTCAATCCCTGGTTAACAAAGGAATACTGGTCACCGAAGAGAGAACCCCTCAGAAATTTAAGCCAAAAACGGTAGAATTTGTTTCAATAAGCAGTGATATTGATGATGATAAACTAACCGGAATACTCGATAAATTAAACAAAGCGCCAAAACAGCAACAACTCCTGTTGTCCCTGCTCAACCTGATGCATGAAGAAGACGGGATGCAAAAGGAAATCCCTAAAAGAAGAATAAGGAAACTGAAAGGTTTTAGCGATAACTCTTTCCGGTCGCTCCGGGAGAAGGGAGTTATCAGCACAAGTTTTCGCGAGGTATCGAGACTATATCAGGATGAGGGCGAAGTATTACCACCGAAGCCACTCACCCCTGCACAGCAAAAGGCCCTGGATCAGATCAGGGCCCAATTCAACGGGAAGGAAGCTGTTTTGTTGCAGGGAGTCACATCCAGTGGTAAAACGGAAATATATTTTCATCTGATAAAGGAACAGCTCGATCAGGGGAAGCAGGTCCTCTACCTGATGCCTGAAATTGTCCTGACAACACAGATCATTACCCGGCTCAGGGAAATATTCGGAAGTGTTGTAGGCATTTATCACTCCAGGTATACTGATGCGGAACGGGTGGAAACATATATGGATTTGATTAATGAGGAGGATCAGGAGATCAGCATTGTGCTGGGTGCACGTTCGGCCATTTTTCTGCCATTCAGCAAACTGGGTCTGATCATTGTGGATGAGGAGCATGAAAATACCTACAAGCAATATGAGCCGTCGCCAAGGTATCAGGCGAGAGATGCAGCCCATATACTGGCAAGGATTCACGGGGCGAAAATTTTACATGGATCAGCAACTCCTTCCCTGGAGAGTTATTATAATGCACATACTGAAAAATATGGATTGGTAAAACTCGAAGAGAGGTACACCAGGGTGAAAATGCCGGAAATTAAGGTTGCTGACCTCTCGGAACAGTACAGGAAAAAATTGATGAAATCTCATTTTTCGTCCATACTGATGGAAGAGATTAAGAGTAACCTCGAAAATAAGCAGCAGATCATATTGTTTCAGAACCGCAGGGGCTTTTCGCTTTACCTCGAGTGCGAATCATGTGGATGGATTCCGTACTGCAGATCCTGTGATGTCAGCCTTACCTACCATAAATCGAATAACAGGCTGGTCTGTCATTATTGCGGATATTCCACCCATTTGCCGGGGTCATGTCCCGATTGCCATCAATCTGCACTGAAAACCAAGGGATTCGGAACAGAAAAGGTGGAAGATGAAATAAACATATTTTTCCCGGAAGCAAGGGTTAAGCGCTTTGATCTTGATACCGCCAGGACAAAGCAACAATATGAGCAGATCATAGCCAATTTTGAAACAGGTGCTATCGATATTTTAATCGGGACGCAGATTATTTCCAAAGGGATGGATTTTGGAAATGTGAACCTGGTGGGTATTTTAAATGCCGATAACCTGTTGAATTTTCCGGATTTCAGGGCACAGGAGAGAAGTTTTCAGCTGATCGCCCAGGTTTCAGGCCGGGCCGGCAGGAGGGAGAAGCAGGGCCGGGTGATCATTCAGTCGTTTGATCCCGCAAATGAGGTCATCCGGCATATCAAAAACAACGATTTTGAATCGGTTTACAACACCTTGCTTTCAGAAAGAAAAGAATTCAATTATCCGCCTTATTACCGTTTGATCAGGATTTCTTTCAGGCACAGGAGATCGGGATCACTGATCCATGGTTCAGACCAGGTGGTGCAACAGTTAAGGAAAGTTGGAGGGGTGGAGGTGCTGGGACCCCAATCCCCGATGGTGGGCAGGATAAAGAACTTTTTACTGCGGGATGTATTACTCAAGATCCCGAAAACAACCAACCTTTCGGGAACAAAAAATAAGATCAAGGCAATTGTAGACGATGCCATCTCAAGCAGAAGAAATCCTGGCTTGCAAATCGTTATCGATGTTGATCCTTATTGATCAATAGCATTCTGATTGTTGATAAAGGTTTGCAGTCATGTTTCTGATCCTTATGCGGCCATATTCATTATTCCAGAAATATGATTTGATATGGACAATGGAATCCTGAAAGTGCCTTGTGTTAATTTTAACACTGTGTTTTATTGTATACTTTTCTGCATTGGTTTCAGGATCAGCTAGGCTAAACGATTTCCAGTATAAGGTACTATTCGCATCATTAATTATCTGGATGACACCCATTGGAAGTGAAAATTCAGGATCATACTCCGAGGTACATGAAAAATCAAAATATAATTCCCGGTGACCCGACAGGGTAACGGTTGCGGCGATAGCAACAAATTCAATGGAGTCTGAAATGTCTGTTAATTCCCTCTTCGCCGAAAATAGTTGACTATAACATAAGTCCCGGAAGTAAATTGAATCGGGAATCAACCTGTCATTCATACAAGCCCATAAATTTACCCTGACAAATGCATCCAGGTTACCTGACATATTTATCAATTTATCAGGATCGTTAATATCATTTAAATTCAGGTCAGCATCTACCTGGTAAATTCTGTTTCCCCGAGATAAGAAATAACCATTTTCAAGATAATCGATAATTTCCCTGTTGTCGTTCATGAAGGGTATAGGGTGTAGATTTCTAAATTTTTTCACTGTATCCAGACAATATCCCAAATTAATGTATGTATCTGGTATGGATAACTTATAATTATCTCTTAAAAAGGCCAGGATTGTTGGATAAATATCCAGGTGACTTCCAACAGAATGGATTCTTTTAGATTTTTTCAACAGGGGAGAATAAATGATTAACGGAACATGGTAGCGCTTGATGGAGTTGGCAATTGGTATTTCCGTCATAGGATGATCGCCGGTAATTAAGAAAATAGTATTATTAACATATCTAA
>CAYZEZ010000075.1:0-17944 GCA_964477295.1 uncultured Bacteroides sp.
CCTCCTCAACTTCTTCAAACTTGCTCAATTCGTTACTCAGAGCAAAAGAGGTCATTGAAGATCGGAGCTCAGTATCATTCAGTTTTTCGAAGGTATTTACCCTGAATATCCTGTCCCAATTAGCATTGTACTTATCGTAGCTGAGCTCGTTACGTACCAATACCATAATCAGGATGCTAATGGCGATCCCGATGGACAGGCCAAGAATATTGATAATCGAGTGAACTTTGTACTTGGCGAGATTCCGGAACGTTATTATTAAATAATTACGTATCATCTAAACCCTTATGAGGGTTACGACCATTAATTATGCCAAATTGTACAAGGTTCTTATTAACAATTTGTTAACAATGCCAGATCTTTCTAACTCCCTGATATTGTGTGCGATTTTGTACAGGATTGTACGTTTTAGGACAGAAGGGTCAATGACTCTCCTGGCAACAAGCTAAGGAGAATGCGTTCGCAGGATTCAATCTTCCTCGATGTATTCAAACGGTATTTCAACCGCTTCTGCAAGGTCTTCACCATCTTCCCTCATTTTTTCGTCTCCCTCTTCATAGTGCCATTCTACATTAAGTGATATGCCGTAATTCATCACGTTTTTAATTGATTTTAGTATCTGGATCAGGTATTTCGATGATGAAGTATTATAGTAAGACATGTTGAATATTAATTTCAGCGGAGGTATCTGGTTAACCAGTGATGAATGTTCACTCAAAGCAATGGTCAGGGTCTGAATCCAATCCAGGGGGGTATCAAAGAATACCAGTACATCCTCTGGTCGTGATACACCTGAAATTTCTAAAATACCGGTTGTAAGGTCAAAATCAACTTTTGGTGTAACATCAGTAGGTTCGATAAATAGTTTTTCCATAATTATTAATTAATCCTAGTCGACTTTCAGGTCAAGTTCAAAATTGTAATATTTCCCATGCAGCAAGGAGAAATTGTATTTTAACGGATGACATGAAATTTTCGCCATCTCAATGAATCCAAGCCCTGCTCCCCCTTTTTCCGTAAATTCACCATTAGTAATGGTTTCACGATAAAAAAGACGCATTTCTTCGGGATTTAGTGTATTGATCTTATCGATCTTATTTTTCACTCTTCCGATATCATCTCTGAGGATCGGATTGGCAGTACGAATGATAAAATCATGCTTGTTTTTGGTTAAATAAAATACTGGTTCGTATGCAGGATGGTGTTTGATAAAATCTTTAAAATGATCTGAATACCTGTGAATATTCTCCAGTGTCTCTATCATCAGTGAGACGATCTTTTTGTACTCCACCATGTCAATGTCGAATGTATCCTTCTTGCCTTTAAGTTCGCCAATTAGAATGCTAATGGTTTTAAAGGTCAAGTTGCCTTTAAAATCAATGATGGGAGTATAATCACTCATCTATTCAATAATAGTGGTTTTCCTTCCAGATACATAGGGCTAAAACATGCCCGGTTCATCCTGATATCCATCGTCTTCCAGCAGGTCGGGTTGCTTCGAGGCCTCCACAGCCAGGTGGTCACACCGTTCATTTTCAATATTATTGGCATGACCTTTAATCCAAATAAATTCAACCTTATGCTGCCTGTATATCTTTAAAAACCTTATCCATAGGTCGGGATTTTTTTTCTTCCTGAATTGCTTTGATTCCCATGAAAATACCCATCCCTTATTGATCGCCTCGCAAACATAGGTCGAATCGGAATAAACAACTACGTTGCTGCCTGGATTTTTCAGTTGTTCCAATCCTTTAATTACGGCAAGCAACTCCATCCTGTTATTGGTAGTATGTGAATACCCCTGTGACAGCTCTTTCCGGTGCTTTCCGTATTTCAATACAACTCCATAACCTCCCGGACCCGGATTCCCCCTGGCAGCTCCATCGGTATAAATCCGGATCTGCTTTTCGTTGTCCTTCTTCATGAGGTTATTGAATTAGCGTTGAATATAAAAAAAAAGCCCGAATCCGGGCTTTCATTTTGATCAATTAACAAGATTATTCCACTATCTTCATTTCCTGTACCAGATGTGTTGCTCCGGCATATTTATCTATGATGAATAAAACATACCGGATGTCTACATTGATACACTTCTGAATATCATTTTCAAAGGCAATGTCCCCACTCATGGCTTCCCAGTTCCCATCAAAAGCCACACCGATCAGTTCGCCGTTCGCATTGAGAACGGGACTCCCTGAGTTCCCGCCTGTTATGTCGTTGTTGGTTGTAAAACAGACCGGCATATAATCATCCTCGCCATAGATACCATAATCTTTTTCCCGGTAAAGTGTTTTTAATTTTTCAGGAACAGTATATTCAAAATTATCGGGATCCTCTTTTTCCATGACTCCCGACAGGGTTGTATAATAATTATAATAAACTGCATCCCTGGCCTCATAATCACCCACCTGGCCATATGTTAACCTGAGAGTTGAGTTGGCATCGGGGTAAAAAGTTCTGTCTTTCTGCATCGCCATCAATCCAGCTATGTATTCGCGGTGCCCTCTGGCCAGGTTGTCCTGGTATTCCTTATACTGGTCATCGATTTCAAAATACTTTCTGTAAATATCAAGAGCCATGGCAAATGCCAGGTCTTTCTGCAATGTTTTTAAATCCGGTGAGTCCAGAAATTCATTCACTTTTTCAGGATCAACAAAAATGGATTTCCTGAAGACATAATCCACATACTTTTCATAATTCCCCTTAAATTTATTATTAATGGTAGCATAAAAATCGGGATGAAACCGGGCCGGAACATCTTCACCAACCAAACGGAACATAGCTTTGGTTATTTTTTTATCTGTTTCGGCATTATAGTCCTTATAATAGGTTGCCATCTCCTCCCGCATGGTTTTCACCACCTCTCCAATTGCTCCTGTATCCTCAGGTGATTCAAGAAGCACAAAGAAAACCTGGAAGAAGGAGCCTGCAAAATTAATGAATTCTATTCCACCAATCAGGGCCTCCAGGAGGTAATGCTGAGCCTGATGAATTTCCTTCCTTCCATTAATGGCACTACGTATCAGATCAAGTGATTCACTATACCCGGAGCTCTGGCCCGGATCATTTTTGAGCCAGTTCCTGAAATTTTTTTCCAGCTCTTCCCTGCGGGTTATCAGGTCCAGGTTTTGAATGCCCTGGTTCTGACCAATGGAATATTTCCAATAGTTACTCGATGTAGAATATTTAGAGGCATACTTTATGCGTATTGCATCACTCGACTGCATATCCTCCATCATCAGTCCCAGTTTTTTCCCTCGTATTTTAATCTGGTCGGGATTGTCTATATCTTTGATCTCATTGATCTCATATGAGGTCATATACCTGTTTGTTGTCCCCGGATATCCCAGAACCATTGAGAAATCACCCTTTTTGAATCCTTTAAGTGATATGGGTAAAAAATATTTCGATTTCAGCGGAATATTATCCGGGGAATATTCAGCAGGTTTGCCGTCGGGACCTGTATAGACCCTGAAAAGACTAAAATCCCCGGTATGCCTTGGCCATTCCCAATTGTCGGAATCCTGACCAAACTTCCCTATTGATTCTGGCGGGGCTCCCACCAATCGTACATCCTGGAAGGTCTCCAGTACCACCAGGTAGTAGGTATTGCCTCCAAAAAAGGATTCAACCCTGGCTTCATAATCGGTCCCGTCTGTAGCTTCTTTTGTGATAAATTCAGAAATTTCGTTGACTTTATCCAGTCTTTCCTGTTCAGACAGGTCATCTGTAAGCCGCGGAATGATACGGTCACTGATGTCTTCCATCCGGATTACAAAAGAAATTGTTTTACCTGGATTAGATAATTCCTGCTCGCGGGTCATGGCCCAGAATCCATCCGTCAGGTAATCGTGAGTAACAGAGCTGTGGGATTGAATTTCATCGAATCCACAATGGTGGTTGGTTAATAGCAATCCATCAGGGGAGATGAGCTCTGCCGTACAGGATCCATAATCCAGGGCACCAACAGCATCTTTGATACTCGACGTATTGATATTGTAAATCTGGTCGGCAGTCAGTTTCAAACCCATCTCCTGCATTTCTTTCATGTTTAGCTCCCGGATCAGCGGTAACAGCCACATCCCTTCGTCTGCCCTGGTCTGCGGCACTGCCAACAACCAGGTTATCAGCGCAATACATATTGATTTTTTCATATGCAAAATAAAGAGGTTGCCTCGTTTTCAGAGCCAACCCAAAGTCATCCTGAAACGAGTTCAGGATGACGTATTTTAAAATTATTCTACGATTGTCATCTCATCAACAAGACGCTTTGCCCCTGCAAACTTATCGATGATAAACAACACATATCGGATATCAACACTTATACATTTTTGTAGCTCTGGTTCAAATACGATGTCACCACTCATTGCCTCCCAGTTTCCGTCAAAAGCAAGACCGATCAACTCACCATTCCCATTAATTACAGGGCTGCCTGAATTACCCCCTGTGATATCATTGTTGGTGGTAAAACATACATCCATTTCACCATCTTTCCCGTAACGGCCAAAGTCCTTTTTCTCATACAGCTCTTTCAGGTAGGGATCAACAATAAACTCGTAGTTATCAGGATCCTCTTTTTCCATGACTCCCTTAAGGGTTGTATAATACTTATAAATAACCGCATCTCTGGGTTCATAATCCCCGACAGTTCCATAGGTCAGCCGCATAGTAAAGTTGGCATCGGGATAAAATACTTTATTGGGTTGCATTTCCATCAGTCCGGCAATATATTTCATACTTCCCAGGCTCAATTGCATGGCGTAAAGACTTGTCTGCGACTGCAGCTCCCGGTACATTTCATTGATGGATTTAGCCAGCAGTACAGCAGGGTCTTTTTCGAGCACCTTTGCAGATGGATTATCCAGGAAAGCATTGAACTTTTCTTCACTGGACAGGACAGACTTTGCAAACATAACATCGACAAACTTGCTATAATTGCCTTTGTATTTTGATTTAATCTCTTTCAGGTATGATGGTTGATATTCAGGCTTTACATCTTCCATAAACATCTTCAACATGACCTTAACCACTTTCTGATCTGTAGGGGGATTGTAGTTTTTATAGAATCCTTCTGACCTTGACCGGATTCGCTCTGTGGCTTCTGCGATTTGATCTTCATCACCGCTGCTCAATGCGTCAGCCAGACTGGCTCCGCCACCACCGCGCATGTATCCACCACCACCGGAGATCATTCCTGCAGCACTAATTATCTCACTTCCCCTGAGTAAACATTCCTGCATGTATTGTAAAGAATGCATCAGGTCAGCCCTGCTTTTTACAGCTGTCTCGATATCGCTTAATGCATTGCCATATTTTTCTTTTGCATCAGGATTGGCATTCACCCATTTGGTGAATTGTTCTTCCTCCTTCTGCTTTTTAGCTTTGATATTCAGCTTTTTTAATCCATTACTCTGACCGATAGAGAATTTCCAATAGTTACTTGAACCTGAATATTTTGAAGAATACTGGATCCTGACATTTTCGTCGGCCATCATATCTGCCCAGATAATCTCCTGACGTGCACCACGGATCTTGATCCTGTTCGGATGGGTAATATTCAATAATTCATCTATTTCAAATGAGGTCATATATCTCTGGGTTCCACCAGGATAACCCAATACCATTGCAAAATCTCCTTTTTCTACTCCCTTAATGGATACCGGGAGATGATATTTAGGCTTATAAGGTATATTCTCTTCGGAATATTCGGCCGGTGTGCCATCGGGAGACATATACACGCGGAATACGCTGAAATCACCGGTGTGACGTGGCCACATCCAGTTGTCGGTATCGTGACCGAATTTCCCAATGGAGGAGGGCGGTGCGCCTACAAAACGTACATCCTGGTAGATCTCATAAACCAGGAGGTAGAACTGGTTTCCTCCGAAAAAAGACCTTACGGTTCCCCTGTAATGTGTCCCTTCTATAGCTGCATCAGCAATCTCCTGTGCAACCCCGCGAATCATCGTGGCGGCTTCTTCGTCGGTAACATCACCCATTTTTTCCTTAACCTGCTCTGTTACATCTTCAATTTTTACTAAAAAGGTGACAGCCAACCGTGGATTGGGAAGTTCTTCTTCCAGGCTGCCAGCCCAGTAACCGTCTTCAAGATAATTGTGCTCAGGTGATGAATGGGCCTGGATACTGCCATAACCACAATGGTGATTGGTAAGCAGCAATCCCTGGTCGGATACTATCTCACCTGTACATCCACCACCGAAAATGACAATGGCATCCTTTAAACTTGAATGATTTACACTGTAAATATCCTCGGCTGTCAGTTTCAGTCCCATTTCAGTCATGGTACCAATGTTCAGCTTTTCCAGCAGAGGCAATAGCCACATCCCCTCATCAGCTCTGAGAGTGGATGTACTGAGAATTAAAATACTAACTAAACAGAAAAATAATTTTTTCATGGTATTCTGGATTTTAAGGTATAATTCGGAAGATGCAATATTAATTTAATATTACATGTTTTCAAAGAACTGGCAAATGATTTTCATTTTAATATGTTCTAAAACAATCATTTAATATATTTATCCGATTTTTACTGTTATTTGAAGTGTTTATGAGGGACATAAGGGAGATATCATTTAAAGAGCTGGAGGAATACCTGACCGGCCTGGGGGAAAATAAATTCAGGGCCAGGCAGGTGGATGAATGGATATGGAAGAAGGCTTCTTCATCCTTTGATGAGATGACTAATCTTTCACTGGAGTTGCGAAACAGGTTGATCTCGGATTTTAGTCTCTCAAAGCTTAAAGTTCAAACCATACAGGTCAGTCAGGATAGGACACATAAATTTGGTTTCAGCACCGGGGACGACCGTATTGTTGAAGGGGTGATTATCCCGGCTGACAATCGCCTTACAGCCTGTATCTCTTCCCAGGTTGGATGTAAGCTGAATTGTAAATTCTGTGCCACAGCCAGTATTACCCGTAGCCGTGATCTGACTGTCCCCGAGATTTTCGACCAGGTATCCATAATGGAAAAGAAAGCAAGGGAGTTATCGGGCAAACGGTTTAGCAATATTGTTTTCATGGGGATGGGTGAGCCTTTGTTGAATTATCATAATGTAACAGGGGCAATTGAAAAGATCGTATCTTCAGAGGGATTAGCTTACTCTCCTCAGCGTATAACACTTTCTACAGCGGGTTTGGTCAGGGAGATCATACAGCTGGCAGATGATGATGTACCGTTTAACCTGGCCATCTCCCTGCATACCGCCGATGAAGAAAAAAGATCACACCTGATGCCGGTGAACCGTTCAAATCCTTTAAATGAGCTGCGCGAGTCGATCCGCTATTTTCACGAAAAGACAGGTACCCGGATCACTTACGAATACCTGTTGTTGAAAGATTTCAATGACAGCCTGGAAGATGCGCAGGAATTCGCAGAATTCTGTAAGGTATCGCCCTGCAAGATCAACCTGATAGAATACAATGAGATCAAAACAGGTTTGTTCTTTAAGTCGGACCCGGCCGTTACAAAACAATTCTTTGATTTCCTTAAATCGAAGAACCTGGTAGTTAATCTAAGGAAAAGCAGGGGGGCAGATATTGATGCAGCTTGCGGCCAGCTGGCGGGAAAGCGTGAGAAATAACAATCAAAATCCGCCGATTGAAACCGGCGGATTTTGAGGTTGATAAACAAATCCGGGCATCAACCCGCACTTTATCCTTGTTCTTCTCTAAACTTTATAATCCTGTAAATCTCCCTGATCTTTAATAGCCTTATCGAAAAAGCCAGGATTATTGCAAAAACGATCAAAAGCAGTGCTCCGTTGAACCAATTCTGCAGGTATCTGTCAATTAGATATCCGGCACCGAATATCCCCGCCGGAAAAACAATCAGTTGTATCAGGTATCCTGGATTTAATTTTAATTTGAATTTAAACACGGAAATAATCACCTGGAAGAGTGCCATATAGGATTGTGTGATCAGGCTGGAGATAGCTGCACCGTAAGCCTGGAGACGTGGGATCAGAATTAAGTTGAGTACTATATTTAAGGTCACAGCACTCGTTGCCAGAAGGTTCAGTTCCAGCAGGCTTCCATTGGCAGTGAGTAATGTCCCGAAAATATATGTAATGGAAATAGCAATAAATCCGAACATCAGAATCGGAAATATCTTTGACGATTCCGCGATTTGTTCATTATACATCCAACCAATTATCTCTCTGGAATAAAAGAAGGCAAGAACAGCCAGTGTAATTGCCGGTATGATGATAAGGCTGAAAGATAACCTGACCATCTCATTCACCGTTTGATCCTGTTTGATCATCCTTGAGAAGATCGGCAAAAGCAGTCCCGCAAAAAGAAATGCAAACATGGCAGCCGCATCCAGGATACGGAAAGATTGGGCATATATGCCAGCATACATATCACCCCCGGGTAATATCCTTTCCAGCATAACAGAATCTATACGGTTGTAAAATGACATCAGCAGGATAAGCAGGGCAAAAGGATAGCTCTTCTTAATTACCCCGGCGAAATATTTCAGGTCGAGACGGGGTTTAAGGTATTCCGATTTTGACATAACTATCATGAAAGCTACAAGAACTGTGATGGAATATGCCACGGTCTGTGCATAAACAAACCATTCGATCTTAAATGCCTGACCGGTTACCCCCCCCCACAGTAATATGCTGCAGATAACGATCACCAGAGCACGATCGAGAACAGATATTATACTATCCGTTCTGAAGAAATGCAGGCCGCTGATATTTGAACGCAGGTAAAGCAGGAATGAGGCAAGAAACTGATTAATAATAAGGAATATCAGTATCTTTATCTGAATGGTGTCATAACCGACAATCAGTCCCGCAAGAAGGCATATTATGGCATAAAGAATAGCCAGCAGGAATTTCAGCACAACGATATTTGAGAAATATTCACTCAGCAGGGAGGGCTCCCGGGCAATGGCCCTGTTATTAAAATTAGTGATCCCCACATCGAGCAGGATATTCAGAAGCAGGGAAAAACTGAACAATGAAAAATACAACCCATAGCTTTGGGCACCTACCACATTTTGCACGCTTCTTTCGATCCCGAAAATCCAGAATGGTTTAACCAGGAGATTAAGAAAAATAACAAGAGCAAGGTTGGTAATGAATTTGCGCTTCATTCTTTTTATTATCTGCCGGATACGATTTGCCTGTCTGAAGCAGTTCTATAATTGCTGTTCAAAACTTTTGCTTAAAATACTAACTATTTTTTTCTGTTAATAGTATTATTATCTTATTGTTGTGAACATTATCAGCTGCCGTCGGTTTTAACCGACGGATATGAAAATATCACAAACAATCCGGGTTTCAGCCCGATAATATCCTTTTAACCTGAATGCGAATCGCTGTAAATACAAGGCTCCTTCTTCCCGACAGGCTTGACGGCATCGGCTGGTACACTTATGAGACAATGAAAAGGATCACCCGGTCACACCCTGAACATGAGTTCATATTTTTCTTTGACAGGCCGTATTCAGGCGAATTTGTTTTTTCAGGCAATATTAAACCGGTTATCTTAACTCCTCAGGCCAGGCACCCGGTATTATGGCATATCTGGTTCGAACAGTCGGTCACAAAAGCATTGAAAAAATACCAGGCTGACCTGTTTCTTAGTCCTGATGGATACCTGTCATTGCGAACCCCTGTACCGTCTATTGCCGTTATACACGATATTAATTTTCACCACCGCCCGCAGGACCTGCCATTGACTACCAGGCTTTACTACCGTTATTATTTTCCGAAATTTGCTGATAAGGCCAATCGGATTGTGACCGTTTCAAATTATTCCAGGCAGGATATCTGTACCAGTTATCATATCCCTGAGGATAAGGTCAGGGTAGTATATAACGGTGCCGGTGAAAGCTATAAGCCAATTACTGAGGAGGCTGCAAAAGAAGTTCGTGAAAAATACACATCAGGATTACCTTATTTTACCTTTGTCGGCACTCTTCATCCAAGAAAAAACATCCCTCGTCTGTTGAAGGCTTTTGATGGTTTTCGAAAATCATTTCCTGATCCCTACAAAATGGTCATTGTCGGTGAGCGCATGTTCATGACCAGCGAAATCATTCAGACTATTAAACATCTGCAATTTCGTGAGGACATTGTATTTACAGGAAGGCTGTCCCCGGAAGAGTTAAGGCATGTTATTGGCGGAGCCACTGCACTCGCCTTTGTCCCCTTGTTTGAAGGATTTGGCATACCTGTGCTTGAAGCCATGTATTGTGACACTCCTGTACTCGCCTCGAATGTTACCTCCTTGCCCGAGGTTGGAGGTGATGCAGTGCTGTATGCAGATCCATTTGATATCGAAGCCATTCAATACGGCCTGGAGCAGCTGGCAGGAAATAAAGAACTTAGGGAAGATCTAATTGCCAGGGCCAGGTTACACAGGACAAAATTTACCTGGGACATATCTGCGGAGGGTCTTTGGGAAGAGATAGAAAAAGTACAAGGTACTGGTTAATAGGTACTTGTTGCAGGTTGCAGGTTGCAGGTTTTTCACGTCACTCGTCACTCGTCACTCGTCACTCGTTCCAGGTTGCAGGTTTTAACTTCTGAAATCATAATTCGTTATTCGATATTCATTATTCAAAGTCTTGTCTTTGCTTGAAAAAAGTTACATAGATGGTATCTTAGAGGCTGGCTGCGATGAAGCCGGACGCGGATGCCTTGCAGGTCCTGTTTTTGCTGCAGCAGTAATTTTCCCGTATGATTTTTCAGAACCACTGCTGGATGATTCAAAAAAGTTATCAGAGAAAAAGCGGTATGAACTCCGTGAGGTCATTGAGGCATCAGCTTCTTCATATGCTATTGGCATCTGTTCAAATGAAGAAATTGATGACCTGAACATCCTCAACGCTTCTATCCTGGCTATGCACAGGGCTCTTGACGGACTAGGTTCGAAGCCACAGCACATACTTGTTGATGGCAATCATTTTGCACCCTATTATAATATCCCGCACAAGACAATAATTAAGGGCGATGGCAAATTCCAGTCCATCGCTGCTGCTTCCATCCTGGCTAAGACCTACCGCGATGATTTTATGAAAGAGATTGATTCTGAATTTCCTTGCTATGGCTGGTTAAAAAATAAGGGCTATCCAACCATTGAGCACAGAAAAGCAATCCTTGCATATGGAATTACAAAATTCCACAGGAGATCCTTTAATCTGAATTCCATTCAATTAAAAATCGAATATTCCTAATCTACATACATTATTACATACTGGTAATTGATCTGTAAAACCTCAATGTATTTATAAATTCAGTATTTCGGGGTATATATTACCTCAATTCAAACATTAGTTGCAACATAAAGATTAATAAAATGAATGCATTAGTCTTTTCAGCTATTATATTTTATATCATAAATAACATATTTTGTTGGAAAGTTGTTAATTCTTTATGGGTCTCTAAATAGCATTTACTCACCCATTTGAATACCTTTACATCAAATAAACCGGATCCATGCAAATCAACAGAAAAAAGCTACGAGATATCAATCAGATGCGCATTAACAGGCATGAATTGTTATTCAACAACAGGGAAAAAAGAGTCATTGATGAGTATTGCAGAAAACATAAGATAAATAACAAATCAAGGTTTATGCGTGAGTCCATTATGTCGGTTATTCTTCAGGATTACCCAACCCTGTTTGAATTGGAGAATGAAAGGAACCTTTTCAATAACCGGTCGGCATCATAATTGATACTTTCCAGTATAATATTTGAATAACAGTCAAATACTGTTTGAAAGTATTTCGATTTGCCTTATCTTAGTTAAGTGTTGTCACTCATAGTAATTCACCAATTAATATACAATCATGGGTTATCTGGTTGCAGAAACAAAAACCACACCTTATATAAAAATAGAAAATGGTATTATTACCATTAAGGGACGATCTATCCCGGAAGATTCATTCCAATTTTATGATCCGGTAATGAAGGCATGTGATGAATATATCTTAGATCCTCCGAAACAAACCGAGATTAACGTTCATCTTGATTATGTAAACAGTGGTTCCAAAAAATATCTTACTAACATCCTGACTGTATTGGAATCAAGCTATCTCAAAGGTTTTAATTATAAAATTACATGGAGATTTGACGCTGATGATGAAGCCATGTATGACCTGGGGATTGACTTGAAAAGCATCATCAAAATACCAATCGAGATCATATCCAGTGATTAGGATGCTTTTAACTCATCCAATATCTTACATTTCTTTTTCCTGAAGCTAACTTTTCCTATATTGTAAACATTCATAGATATGTCGTACCTGACGTAGCTGAATATGCATGACAATGAAAGAAGAACCGGACAAATTGAGGGAGAAGATCAAAAGCCTGGAACAAGAAAATCAACAGCTGAAAGATAAAATTGATTTTTCGGATACCAGCTCAATTTTAAAGCGGAGGTTTCGTATTGAAAAGGCTATCTTCGATATCTCTTCATTATTTATCGGAGACTATCGTCCCGACCATACTTTTCAGAAATCAATCGAGTTACTGGGTGAGTTAACCGGTACCGATCGTGCCTATTTCTACAGATTTCACCACAGGGCGAAATTATTTCACATTACGAATGAATGGTTTAATAATAAAATCGAAGGGTTACAGCCTTCCACACCAAGCATATCTTCTGAAGAATATAAATGGTGGACCGAACAACTTAAATCAAAGAATTTAATTTATATCCCTGATGTCAATAAACTACCTGATCAGGCTATTAACGAAAAAAACAAACTTACAGAACAGGGAATTAAATCCAATGTAACCTATCCTATCAGGATAAAATCAAAACTGGAAGGATTTATCGGTTTTGATCATACTGTACCGGATAAGATCTGGAGTTCTGAAGAACTGGAAATCATACGGATCGCCATCGATATTATCGGATTCTCAATTGAAAGAAAGCAAAGCGATAAATCGCTTAGGAAATCGGAAGAAATGTATCAGATAATATATGAGAATACTGGTGCTGCCACCCTCACTTTGAAAGCTAATACTACCATTCAGATGGTGAACTCCGAATTCGAAAAATTAATTGGGATACCCAGGGATCAGATCGAAAAGAAAAAGAAACTATTGGAGCTGGTTGATAAAAAAGATCAGCCAATACTGCGACGTTATCATTTTCTGTTATTAAGCAATCCCGAAGCCGTTCCTAAAAATTATGAATTCGATTACATTACCCACGATGGCGAAACGAGAAATGCCTACATGACCGGGTCCACCCTGCTGGATACCAAAACGTGTGTTATTTCATTTATCGATATAACTGAATTTAAACTGGTTGAGAAAAAACTGAGGTTAGCAAAGGAAAAGGCGGAAGAATCTGACCGTTTGAAATCTGCATTCCTGGCAAATGTATCTCATGAGATCAGAACACCCCTCAACGCTATTACCGGATTCTCCGCTTTACTGTCAAATCATGATCTCCCTCTCGAAAAAAAGGATAAATACATTAAGCAAATCCTGAATGGAAGCGGTGAGCTGGTAAGCCTTATTGATAACGTCCTTGATATTTCAAGGATCGAATCAGGCACCATGACAACAAAAAGTACTGAATTTCTTCTTCATGATCAAATTGAAGAGATCAGAAATTTCTACGATGATTCTAAGTCACATCACGGTAAAGAAAACCTTAAAATTAAGCTTAGTTTGCCGGCGGATCATGAAAACTTCAAGCTGAAAAGCGACCAGGGTAAATTACAGCAGATCCTTAGCAACCTGATTGATAATGCAATTAAATTTACCCTATCCGGAAGTGTTGAAATCGGGTACTCAGTTTTGCCAAATCAGAATGAGGATGATTCCCGTGAGTATATTTTATTTTTTGTTAAGGATACTGGAATTGGGATTTCGAAGAAGGATATAGATGCAATCTTTGAACGGTTTGTTAAGATCATCGATAAAGGAGATTACCTCTACCGTGGCGCCGGATTAGGCCTGGCCCTGGCCCGCGACCTGGTTCATCTTCTTGGTGGTGAAATATGGGTAAAATCCTCTGTTGGGAAAGGATCAACATTCTATTTTACCATTCCGTATATTAAAACCATAAGTCCTGCTGAGAAAAGTAAATCCACCAGACCTTCAGGAGAAGATTTCTCCGATAAGGTCATTATGATTGTTGAAGATACTGAATCAAATTTCCTCTATTTAAAGGAATTATTGAATGCAACAAATATTCAGATTATCAGGGCAAAGGATGGAAAGGAAGCCGTAGATAATTTCATGAAGAACAAGGATAAAATTGATCTCATCCTGATGGATATCTTAATGCCTGAATTTGATGGTTTTGAGGCTGCAGGGAGGATCAGGCAGGTAAGGGAAAATGTTATCATTATTGCGCAGACAGCCTTTACTTTTGAAGGTGAAATAGAGAATGGATTATATGCCGGTTATTTTGATGATTATATCCTTAAACCATTCGATGTTAAGGTGATCCATAAGATTCTCCACAAATACCTTTCTGAAAAGAAAAAATAATAAACGCTTTATTGATTTGCCTTTGTGGGAAGGTCGATAATAAATTCAGCCCCTCTATCCTGCTCACTTTTAACTTCAATTGTACCCTTATTTATCCTCACCAGTTCATGGCACAATTTTAATCCCAATCCTGTTCCTTTTTCCATTTCTGTCCCGGGAGTAGTTGCTATCTCCTCTTCTCCAAAAAGCTTTTCCCTGAAGGATCCTGACATTCCTACGCCATTGTCCTTAACAGAGATAAAAAGTCTTTCATCTACATCAGGCTTATTAAAAACGTTAAGTGTCACTTCCCCACCGCGGTTACTATATTTTAAGGCATTAGAAATGAGGTTTCTCAATACAATGTGAATTAATTCTTTGTCACAATATGCTGTTGATTCAGGAATAGCCTTAAGAATTAAGGAAACCGATTTTTGCTTCGATGCTTCATTAAAAAGATCAAGATTTTCCTGTATGATACCAGCCAGATCGCATTCTTCAGGATGATAACTTATCTGGTCACCCTGGCTCCTGCCCCAGTAAAGAAGGTTGTCGATTAAATCACCTGCAGCATGTGCCAGGTTTCTGAAAGAGGCTAAAATTTCATCCCTCCTTTCGAGAGGCTCATTACTGCTAATCAATTCAGAATTTTGTATCAAACTTGCGACGGGACTTTTCAGGTCATGGGCTATAATTGAAAAAACCTGGTCTTTAAAATGCAAAGCATCTTCCAGTTCCTTATTCCTTATGTTTAACTCTTCCGTTCTCTCCTCCACACGCTTCTCGAGGTTAATATTTATATCTTCAATCTCCTTATGCAATTTTCCCTTTTCAATGTATGCACTCACCCAGCTTCTGATGATCATTATCGCCTGGGCAAAAACAAAGATCTGCATGGCAAAATGTACAGTATAATTTTTGACGGGTGAGGATTGCGAATTGGCAATCATAATATCATTAATAAGGGCAGCAATAAATATCACCATACTTGAAAAATAAACGATATCCTGCCATTTTTTTCTCCGGATCGACGTATAACCACTCACCACAAGGTAATATAGCATCATCACAACCACAGCAGGCTGGAAATACCACATGGTATAAGCAAATAATTCCGGTCCAGTCAACCATATAAACAAACCAATAGCAATGCAAAGGATAGTATTGCCATAATTTATCTTCCTTACAATTTTTGAGGGATAGATTGAATAAAAATACCAGGAGCCCGACACGAAGGCTAAGAAGGTTCCCAGGTATTCAATGCGGATCATGCATTTCCATGGTATATTTACAAACAACTTCAAAGGATAGATATCCGTCGTTGCCAGCCGGGCAAAAATCCCAAATAAGGTAAGTGCGAAAAATAACGTGACATAATCTTTCCTGTAAAACAAAAAGAAGCTGAAAAAGAAAAGGGAAAATGCCAGCAATACCCCCAGTGAAAAAAAACTGATCAATTCGTGCTGGTTATTCAGTTTGACCAGTTTTGTGGTTCCTCCCATCCTGACTGTTTTCCAGAAACCCCCTCTTCTGTGGTGGAAGTTGGAAACCTGGATCAAAACCTGGAGGGTATCAGAATCTACAGAGTACATTGTAAGTTTAGGATCATAACCTGGTTTGCTATCCTCCTTTGAGGTTCCCGTTATCCCTGACATCCCGGCCATGATATTATTCAGATAGATCTTATAGGATACATCAAAAACAGGTAAATCGAACATGATATTTGATGGCCTTGATTCAGGAAGAACGATCCTCAGTCGATAGGTACCATATCCCTGGCCTGGTAATTCTTTACCGTTCACAATATAACCCTTCCAATAGGACGGCACTACAGGAAAACAATCCGGAACAGGAGGCTGATCGCTTTTAAAATCTTCCGGTCCAAGCAGTTTATTCCAATAAAAATCCCATTCACCATTGAGAGTCATTATTGTGGACTGATCAATTTTATGTCCCCGGAGATCAAGGATCCCCTTTTCTGGAAGCGGCCAGCCATCCTGTGCCCGGGTAAGCCCGGAAAAAATGGGCAAACATATTATGAGAGCTGTAATCCCCCTTATCATTAACATGTAATCAATAAAATTAGTCTTCCGTTATTACCGGAACCGGCTCGCTTTGCCATAAACCATGATTGGTACAATACGACATGGCAGTGAGATTCATGCTGGCCTTCGGTATAATGTGAAATATTACTTCAACCTGGCTCTTCAGGTTCCCAAGGGTACCAGGAGGAAAATCTGCCTGGGCAAGCAGAGTTTCCCTGTTCCAGAGCTGAACATATTTTATGTAGTGGTTATGATCGTCAGGATGTTCAAATTCGGTCCCGACACGCACGGTGACTGGAAATTTTTTGCCTTTCCGTGCTGTGCTTTCACATACTATTACAGGCATATGCCGGTCGAAATAATCCCTCCGGACTTCCTTTTCTTCCTTATCGATATCTGTTGCATTAAAAACGCGAGGCATGGCGCAAAAATTTCTTCAAAATAAATGTTTTTTTACTAATAAACCATGTTTAGCAATATATACAGGTTATGTTCTTATTGACTTTCCTCGCCCCGAGTGCCCGGGGCGAGGAAACATCCCTTTGTTACCGGAAAATAATTTTTCTTGTCAGCAAAACATTTCCGACCGCATCAATCACTTGCAAGTAGTGTAATCCCACTCCTGACCAATCAGAAAGATCAATCTCATTTCCGGATTCTCCGAGCCTTGCGGTATAGATAGTTATACCAAGTTGATTAATAATCCTCAATTGACATTCATACAACTTTATATTATCACCTGTAATTATGAATAAATTGTTCCTTGCCGGATTAGGATAGCATTCAATATCCTCTTTTCTAAGTTCAACCATGCCCGTAACAAGGTCAATGGTTGCACTCATTTCTTCTGTATTAACAATCATATTGAAGTTGACCGATCCGCATTTATTGAAAGGGATCTTCAGGATAGCAACTCCGTTTTCAGGAGGAAAAGCAGTGCAAAGCCCCAAACTATATTTCGTTTCACTAATATTTAATGCTGACATGAATCTTTCCTCCAGAACTTCCGGGTTCCCCAGAATTTCATTTTCATTCGTTGCGCTCAGATTAAAACCCAGCAATTCTCCATAAGAGTAAAATATTATCTCATTATCAACAATTTCAAGGGATACATCAGCAATTGAAAGGGATTTATTGACTGCACCGGAAAAACCGGTAATGATCCCGGCTGAATATTGCAGGATCAAACCAGCATCATATGCCGTAATTCCAGTGATGCCATCAACGTTTGCAGTACTGTCGCGCCAATTTTCCCACGGCAGAGGATCCGTGGTCATTAAAGGATCAAGTCCAACTGAATATTGAAGCGTAATGGCTGCATCATACGCTAAAATTTTCCCATCATCATCAACATCCCCCGGATTAAACTTTACTATTTGAAAAGAATTCCCACTTGCCGGCATTGATACTACTTCATTCCC
>CAYZEZ010000076.1:0-17886 GCA_964477295.1 uncultured Bacteroides sp.
AGGTGTGGGGCCGGTATAATATTTCCGACTATGCCCTGATACAGCATGCCGATGTTTCGTGGCTTACCAATTATGAGTTTCCCCCACCACAGGGGCCGATTTCCATACGGCAGGTACTGGGAGAGCGGGCCAATGTGATCCCTCCGGCCACGATGCTGATCGGGAACCAGCTGATGCTCTCTGATAACAATGAATTTGCCTACCATTCTGTCGCTTCGTCCGTACAGCTTTTATGCGGAGATGTAAGGGGAATTACTCCTGAGCAAAAGCAATGGTATAAGAAGTGGTCGGACTGGTTCAGGGAGATGGAAGACAAATACCACTATACACGCTACTACCAGAAATCGGATATGTTTGATAAGCCAGCATTGGGAAACTGGGATGGATGCTATAAGTTTAATCCCGATAAAGAAGGCGGAATTTTGTTCTTCTACAGGAATAATTCACCGGATGAAGGCCGGACTTTCAGGGTGCATTGTGTAAATGATGAAACCAATTATTCTATTTACGAACCGATGACGAAGGAGGAAATGGGCAGGTTTTCCGGTTTGGAATTACGGGAAAATGGAATCAGGATCAGGATCGACTCAATAAATACAGCAAAAGTACTTGGCATTGAAAAAATAAACTAATCAAAATCAACACAAACCTCATTCCCCACACTCACACTTCGCTTCACTTTTTAATAAATCCTGAAATCGTTTTTCACGTTCTCTTCGCGGGAAGTCGGAGTCTGACGGCCATGTGACAGGTCGGTGACCCGTTCCGAGACATAGGACCTGAATTCCGAAACGCTGTATTGCCTGTTTCTGTCGAGATCGGCACGCCTGGTATTTATCCCTTCCAGGAAACAGGATGTAAACAAACCATTGCTTGAGTTCACTCCTTCCAGGGCAAACTCCGTTCCCCCGGCTGCTGAAATAATAGTGGCACCTGTTCCTTTTTTCAGGTCGCCGAACAGTGTTTTGGAAAGCTCGAGCGTGTTTGCCAGTCCAAATCCATCCTCTTTCTGTTGCACTACAACTCCTGCGCCCCTGAAAGCAACGGATCCCCGCTCCTCGATGCTTTCCCGTGCCACTTTCACATCCTCCGCATCCAGCTCTCCTGAATGACAGGCATCGATAAACAGCAGCTTGTTTCTGCAGGCGATCCCGTCCAGTAATCTATCCAGGTCTTCATACGGTAATCCTCCTGCCGAAGGATTTAAAAAATCCATGTTATGTGTGGCAAGGTAATAGGTATATTGTTCATCCAGTACACCGTGTCCCGCAAAAAACAGGATCACCACATCATCGATCCCTGCGCCCTCGAGGAAAGACCTGAGGTTCCTGATGTTTTCTGCGGTGGCATTGGCATCAAGAACCAGCCTGGTATTTACATTTTCAAATGCCGGAGAGTTGCCCAGCGCTGCAGCAAAATCCTGTGCATCTTTGGCGGCGAAGGCCAGGTCATAGTCATCGTTAAGGTAATCAGATACCCCTATGGCTGCCAGGTAGAGGCTGGGTTTGTAATAGGGCGCATCATAATTGATCTCGAATATTTCGGGGATCGATTCCAGACCTTTTTCATCAATAACGCTGGTCTTGATCTCATTTAATCCGGCTGATAATTCTACCTCGATCGACCTGGAAAGTGTTTTTGAGGGCTGAGAGGCAAGATCGATACCCCGGCTGCCAAAAACCGGGACATCATTAATGTAAACAATTATTTTTTGCAGGTTAGCCTGCTCATCCCCTGCGGTGATCCCGTAAGAAAAGGTTTTATTTTGCGTTGCCAGTGGCATGTCTTCATAATTTACTTTCAGTGAAGGAAGCTGAAGCTCTCCAACCAGGTCGTCCGGGTTAAATCCTAACCGTTTTAACCGCTTTTCGTATGCAGCTTTGTATGATGCAACAAGCCTGTTTGAGGCATAACCAAGCTGGTAGGCCACCACATCGGGACGGTTATACCTGAGCTCAATTTGTTCGAAAGGCATCAGCTCCTTCCCGTTCCTGAAAGCAATGGCTTTCGAAGCTCCTTTAGACGAAGTATAATAATAATCAGGTGTATAGGTGATAAAATCAAAATCCCCAACCTGCGACATGCTCACAACCTGCCTGAAATCACCCGTATGGTAAAGAATGATCTCTCCCTGGTCATTGGTGGTGATAAGGAATTTTCCTTCGATGCTGAAAACCGCGTCGGTGACAATCCCTTTTTGCTTTTCGCTGAAGACGGATTGCCCGTCTTTCTTTACCTCAACCCTCTGGTCATTGAGTACACAGGACAATGATCCCTGTGTAAATTTATCCTCATACGTCTTATAATCTTCCTTCAGTTTTTTCTTTATCTTGCTTTCACTGACCGACCATCTTTTTAGTTCGCCTTTTTCTGTAGCGGCCAAAACATAACCGGGCTCCTCATCAAATTTGGCCCAGATGATATTATCGTCATCTTCCATGAGCGTTTTAACGATCCTGCCTGTACTGAAATTCCAGTATTTGATGAATTTGGTATCCACCGCCGTGGTTACCATATATTTCCCATCCTTCGAAACATCGATGTAATTAACATCTGATGACCGCTGGTATGTTTTTTCCAGTTTGCCGGTTGACAGGTCCCATAAAGTCATGTTCTGGTGGAGTGATCCTACCAGGATATGCCTGCCATCGGGCATCACCTCAACAGCCAGTGCAGGCATAATATATCCCTCGAGGCTCCTGATGATCCTTCCCGATTGCATATCCCACAGTTTGATGCTCCTGTCTTCTCCGGCGGAAGCTACTGTGCGGTAATCGGGCGACAATGCAATCGAACGCAGCCAGGCAATATCGCCTGTAAACTCCTTAAGAAGAGGTGGTTCATAGGTGCTTGCTTCTTTGGTTTGTTCCGGGAAATCGGCGTTTGCCATGTCGTAGATCATGATCGATTTTTTGACATTGGCGATAATCCTGGTCTGGTCTTTGTTAAACATTGCCCGGGTTGTGGGATAGTCGATCATCCATCTTTTCGGTTTGGTGACATTGAGAAACGCATTCCGGTCATCTGTGAATTCGACAATTGAGACGGTTGTCCCCCCTGTTTTCTCCTCTTCTCCCTTTGCTGCAGTCATGGGAAGATACAGGTTCTGTGATATCAGGGCAGACAATCCGTCGTAGGTGAACTCAATGTTGCTGAAGTCCATGACATAGAAATTGAGCATGTCCTTGTCGATATCTCCCTTTGCAAGGCTTGTTCCAAGGGCAAATGGAGTGAGCACCAGGGAGGTCAATGCCTTAGCAGCTCCGGCACCCTTTACGTGCTTCAGGGCATCGTCGACAATGAGTCCCTGTTCCAGGTCGATCAATAGTAATTCCACATCATTCGACCGGTAACCGCCGGAAATGAGCCGTGTCCCATCGGGAGATATTCCAACCGAGGTTATTTCACCGGTAAATCCTTCAACGGTTTTTTGAAGCTCGCCTGTCTGAAGGTTCCAGACTTTCAGCAGCATATCAGATCCGCCCGATACAAAACCAGCCTGGTCCGGCAACAGTTTAATGGTATTCACCTCATCTGTATGGGCATCAATCATCTTTACCGGGGAAGGATCGCCCTGTAAGTCCCAGGTTATGATCTTACCTTCTTTATCGCCTGATATTAGTGTTTTGCCGTCTCTGGTAATTTCTATGCAATTCACTCCGCTGTTATGACCATGAAATGTCCTGAAATCAATTCCGGTGTTAACATCCCACATCTTGATCAGTTTATCATCGGCTGCGGAGAACAGGTATTTTCCATCCGGTGAATAGATCACCATGTTGGTCATGGTCCGGTGCCCCTGCCGGATAATCAGTTCCTGGTCCTGGGCAAAAATGCCAATGCACAGGCATATATACACTATGCAGTTTACTACAGTCTTCATGTGTTATATTGGTTTAATTTAAAAAGTTGCGAGGTACGGGTTACCAGGTACATGGTATTTGCCTTATCCGCCTGATGGCGGATAAGGCAGGATTACAATGACAATAATTCTAGAAACTATAGCTGATGATCTGCTTTTTGTCAGATTTCAGGAAAACCTGGCCTGATATCGGATCATAGTCATAGATTGGTTCTTTATCACCCAGCACCATTGATCCCAATTCTTCACCGGTTCTCTTATCCACCTTCACCAGTCCGGATCCTTTCTTCTGGCCTCCTTTCCCCACGATAGCGAGGATGATCTGCAGGTTCCCTTTTGATTTGGTGGCCGTGAATTTCTGGCTGGCGGCGGCTCCTGCAGCGTCTGCCGTAGCAGCCCAGTTTTCGGCCTGTGCCTGATAATACTTGCTTTCAAATGATCCGTATCCCGATTGTGATGCCGCTACGGAATTAGAAGCAGAAGCGGCAGCAGCAACCACCTGCAGTGTCCGGAGTGCAATTTTCGCAGCCATGCTCATTTCAGGGATATCCCATGATTTGTGCCAGCGCTCTGTACCGTCTGTCTCCAGCATCATAAGGTTATTGGAAGCACTGAGAAGGTAACCTCCTTCCAGAAGTTCTATATTGGAAGGAACTTCATCCTCAGTAAATTCTTTATCGATCTTATCTTTCAGCACCTTGTAATCTCCTTCCCGTAAATCGACTTCGTAGAGGGTACCGGTACAATAGATCAATTCTTTGTCAAATGCCGGCTGGTATCTAACTTCCGGGACTTCTAACATCCCTTTCTTATCCCATACCTTTTCGCCATCATAGGTGATGAGCCCCAGTCTGCCTTTAATATCGGTATACATAATTCCTTTGGCAACGATCCGGTCGATCCCGATTCCTTTCACTCTCTCGTCCCACTTTATTTCTCCTGTCTTCTTATCCAGTAGCATCAACCGTACTCCCCTGGCAGCCACGGCAATTCCGGGATCACCCAGGTCGACCACAATACCGGTGGCTTTTTTTGTCTGCCATTTGAGTGATCCGGTTTTCAGGTCATACAGATTCAGAAACTTATCATCTACCACAACAACGCCATCGCTCATTGCAAACATATCAGGGACAACCTTCAGTTTTAGTTCCGTTGTCCACAGGCGGTTACCCGATCCCAGGTCGAGTGCGGTGAGCTGACCACTTTTTTTAACCCTTTCAAAGAAATAGCCTTTGGTCAGGTCGAGGCTAACATCAAACCTCTCAAAAGTCTGATTCTTCTCGGTTACATCGAATTCCCACATAATGTCGCCGTTACCGGCATTCATTTTGGCAATTTTCCTTGTATGAGCAAGTATCAGGTTCCCATCGGCACCTTCAATCGGGAGAATATCCACCGCTATACGATTCGATTCCCAGCGAATTTCAGCACTCGGCAGATCGACCAGCTTTGTAAGAAATTTTTCGGGATTTTCCTTGTCGGTTGGATCATTCCAGGTACCTGAAATGATAACAGCTTTCTGGCTTGGCAGATAACCTGTACCGTTGAAGTTAAATGTAGGCATTTCCTTGCCCAAAAATTTCGAAACAGGCATCTCTGCCTGCCTCGGGCTGATCACCTCTTCACCCGTCATGATATTGATGATGGCATAGTTTTTAAATGCAACATTGTCGGTATACTTGACCTCAATATAATCTGAGATCTCCGGTACATCTTCATCGTACATCACCTTTAAATATTGATCAAATAAAGCAGTTACCTCCTGTCTTTTACCATCGGCTCCCTTGATGCCCCGGGCACCTTTCATGATATCACTTTCCCACATAATGCTACCGTCCCTTGAATCAATACCCATCAGCATCATATCGGATGTACCTGCCAGCAATACACCCACATCGGTTATTGTTGTCCACTCAACTTCTTTCTCGAAGTCAAGCTGCCAAAGCGCTTCCTGGGCACTGGCACAGAAAAACAATCCAAGCAACAGGATTGAAGTGAAAGAAAATTTGAAACTTTTCATTGGTTTAAAATTTTGATAATTAATATTTAAAAGTCAATAAGATTACCGATTTTATTAAAGATTTTAATACCTCTTTGTGTTTAAATCAAATTTATAGTATTTTATATAAAATATATGTTTTTATTAAAAGAAATAACAAAAATGTGATGGGGTGCTAAAAATTTTTGATGAGTTGCTCTCATCCATTGACTTTTCTCGCTGCAAGGAAACGAGTTCCTGAGTTCGATGAAGTCAATCATCGATCCTTGTATACATTTTTTATTGCGCTCTCCAATCCCTCCCCGGGTACTCGGGGAAATGCGTTCGCAGGATTCAACTTTTTTGCATTTATAATTTTATCTAAATATATATTTATATATTCAACTATCTAATCTCTTGGCTTTTATCATATCTGTAATTTTTTTAACATATAATTAATTGATAATTAATAAATAATAGCATATTTTAATAGCTTAATTATTACCATATTAAATAACTGCGATCCATCAATTTCAAAAATTATATCCATTTATTATGAAAAACATTTCGACCGGAACGTCACCGGGTTCATTTACCCTGAATGCTTTCAGCATATTTATTTTAATCGCCTTAGCTTTTTCAAGCTTCAACGCCAATGGCCAGGATGTCGTTGAAAAATGGGCATCATTTTATGGTGGTACGGCAAGTGATTATGCAATTGATATTGCTGTTAATGATTCAGGAAATATTTATGTACTGGGCCGTAAGGATGAAGACAGCGATACCTATCAGACCGTAAAATTCAATTCATCGGGGCAGGAACAGTGGGGCAGGGTCTTTAGTAAGGGTATAGGTGATAGCAAGCCCGTAGCAATAACTGCGGATAATTCCGGAAATGCATATATTACTGGCCGCAGTAATGTTGCCATGGATGATTATGTAACCGTTAAATACAATGCAGCCGGTGACAAACTGTGGGATGAAACATATAATCGTGGGGGAAGTAATGACTGGGTCGCGGATATTGCAGTCGATGATTCCGGTAATGTATTTGTTACCGGATATTCATGGGATGCAACCATTAAAGATTATGCTACGGTAAAATACAATGCAGCCGGCACACAGCTATGGGCAACACCTTTTAACGGAACAGCTGATGGTACAGATGCAGCTACAGCAATAGCCGTTGACGATTCAGGAAACGTGTATGTGACCGGACATAGCTATAATGGAACCGATAATGACTATGCAACCGTAAAATATAATGCGGCAGGAGTGGAGCAATGGGTGGCAATATTTGACAGTACTGATAATGACTATGGATATTATATTGCCGTTGATGATTCGGGAAATGTGCTTGTAACAGGAAATAGTAGCAATGGTACTAATAATGACTTTGCCACGGTTAAATACAATAGCAGCGGTGTAGAACAATGGACAGTTATTTATAATGGGGTCACAGATAATGTTGATGAAGTGAAAGCCATAGCTATTGATACCTCAGGAAATACTTATGTAGCGGGCTACAGTTTTAATGGCACAGATTATGACTATGCAACTGTAAAATATAATTCAGCTGGAGTTGAACAATGGGTTGCCTTATACGATGGACTTGGCCAGTCAAACGATAAGGCATATGACATGGTGGCAGATGAAGAAGGGAACGTGTATGTGAACGGGACCAGCTATATTGGTCCCAGGTCTCCTGATAATAGTTATGATTATGCAACCGTCAAATATAATACCGACGGGGTCGAGCAATGGGTTGGATCATATATAGGAAGTACTTATGAAAGTAGAATTGACCTGGACTCTTCCGGCAACGTATATACAATGGGTACGATCAGCCAGGTTGGGGAAAGCTGGCAATATGGCGTTATCAAATATTGTGATGATATACCTGTTGCGTCAATCAGCAATGACACCAGCATCTGTGAAGGAGAAATGGCTTACTTAACTGCCAGCGGGGGGGATACCTATTCCTGGAGCCCAACTATCGGATTAAGTGATACTGCCATCTCTAATCCTGTTGCTACTCCTACGGTAACAACCACATATGTAGTAATTGTTTCAAATGAATGTACCTCGGATACTGCTTATGTAACGGTAAATATTGCCACATATCATATCAGCGACCTGGAAGTGGTCGTGTGCAGCGGTGACAGCTCCCTTATTTACGGAGAATACAGAACCGAAGCGGGAACTTATTATGATAGTCTTACTGCGATCACCGGATGCGATAGTATCCATTCAACCGTATTTACGGTGAACCAGGCCTATCTTATTGAAATAAATGATACTATTTGCACAGGCGACAGTATAATGGCAGGAGGTGCGTATCAAAAAACATCCGGGATATATTATGACTCGCTGTTGACTGAAACAGGATGTGATAGTATAATTGTAACAGATCTGCTGGTAAGTAAATTGTTAAATGTCGACATCGGACCGGATACACTATTGGTTTGCGATGGTGAGATGCTGGCGTTTGATATAGCTACAGGTGAAAACGTTGATTCATATCTGATCAGTAACTTCATGACTACAGTGTATGATACGGAATTAGCTTTTGAATACCTGAGTGCAAATCCCCCTTATTCTGTTCTGGCAGAAGTTACGGGTACAGATGGCTGTGTCTATTCCGACAGGGTAATATTAAAGGATAATTCTATCTATAATATGTACCAGCAATACCCGACAATAGATGATCCCTGGGTGATTTTCCAGGTAGGACTTATGCCGGAAAATGTTGCTTCGTGGTACTGGTTGTTTGGTGATGGTGATACCCTTTCGGGAGATCCGAATCCAACCCATATTTACAAAGGAAATGGCTCGATTGAAGCTTGTTTGGTCGCTGTTAATGATTGTGAAACAGACTCTTCCTGCTATACAATCCAGATACTTGCAGCGGGACTGGAAAATTCTTCTCAGATAGATAATTTGACAATTTATCCTAATCCTTCAACTGGGATAATAAAAATTACCTTACCAAATCCATCCAATGATGAAATATTAATTAAAGTGATGAATATAAACGGTCAATTAATATTTTCGGAGAAGAGAAGTTCTTCCATTAATGAGCAAATAGATCTGACGAAATCAGGAAAAGGAATTTACCTGATTAAGGTAGAAACTCCCCGAACAACCCAGGTGGAAAGAATTGTGATTGAATAATCAATTAGTGCTTAATCCGGTATCGCGGAATCCCCTGTGCATTTTTATAATTTTACACAGGGGATTTTCTTATTTGCATGAATAGGCAGTTTTGCTTTATTATTTGTGCACAAAGTTATAAATTAGATGTCCTGAACTAAATACTATATTATCATCATCTAACCGTTAAAATTATGAAAACACACAGACAATGCCTTCTATTTATTATCATTACTTTTTTAAGTCCAATACTTACCTTCTCACAGGAAAATTCCATCGCCACTATAGTAATTAATGCCGACCTGGGCAAGGAAACAATCAGCCGGCATATATACGGGCATTTTTCTGAACACCTTGGACATTGCATTTATGAAGGATACTGGGTGGGAGAAGATTCCAACATACCCAACACCAGGGGAATCCGTAACGATGTAGTGCATGCTTTGCGGGAATTGGACATCCCGAACCTGCGCTGGCCGGGAGGCTGTTTTGCAGATGAATACCATTGGAGGGAAGGGATTGGTCCCCGGGACCAGCGGCCCACCATGATCAATACCCATTGGGGAGGTGTGACCGAAGACAACAGCTTTGGCACGCATGAGTTTCTCGACCTGTGCGAACAGCTGGGGACAGAACCCTATATCTGCGGGAATATGGGAAGCGGGACTGTTGAGGAGATGTCGGATTGGGTTGAATATGTCAATTTCGATGGGATTAGCCCTATGGCAGACCAGCGCCGGGTCAATGGACGGGATAATTCCTGGGGAGTTAAATACTGGGGAATTGGTAACGAAAACTGGGGATGCGGTGGAAATATGACAGCAGAATTCTATGCCGACCAGTACAGGAGATATGCCACCTATTGCAGGAACTATGAGGGGAACAGGTTGATGAAGATTGCGGGAGGGGCATGGGATGATCATTACGAATGGACCGAAACGCTGATGAAGGAAATCCCTCACTGGATGATGTGGGGTATCTCATATCACCATTATATGACCAACTGGAACAACAAGGGATCGGCTACTGAGTTTACAGAAAAAAAATATTTTAAAAACCTTGCTATGGCCGTCGATTTTGGAAGGATGCTCGACGGGCATATCACGATAATGGACAAATATGACCCGGAAGAGCGGGTGGCCTTTGTGGTGGATGAATGGGGGACCTGGTGGGATGTGGAACCGGGGACCAATCCGGGGTTCCTTTACCAGCAAAATACCCTGAGGGATGCCATGATGGCTGTCATTTCGCTCCATCATTTTAACCAGCGCTGTTCACGCATCAAAATGGCCAATATTGCACAGACGGTTAATGTGCTCCAGGCAATGATCCTAACAGATAAGGAAAAGATGATCCTTACTCCCACGTACCATGTGTTTAATATGCTCAAAGTTCATCAGGATGCTACCATGCTTCCGCTTCATCTCGAAACACCTGAATATAAAATGGACGGGCAGGCGCTCCCTTCTGTTACTGCCTCGGCTTCTCAAGATTCCGAAGGTAATATTCACATTTCCATGGCCAACATCGATCCAAACAGATCAATTGATTTACAGATAGATATGAGAGGCACTGATGTGTCTGAGATGACCGGTTCGATCCTGACAGCTGACGAACTAACCGCACACAATACCTTCGAAAATCCCAACCGGGTCAAACCGGCTAAGTTTACTGGCGGTAAAATAAAAAACAATGTAATAAGCCTGAAACTCCCGGCAAAATCAATTATAGTCCTCGAAATTCAATAGGAACATTACCACACCCTTCCTTCCATGAGTGAACCGATCTTAAATGCGCTTCTTCAGCTGTTCGCAATCATTGCAAATGTGTCAGAAGATGGCGTTTCTTTCAAGGCAAGGAATATCGTCAAATCATATCTCATCCAGCACCTTAACATCAATCTTATCGATAAGTACCTGAACCTGTTTGATAATTACCTGCAGCTTCACCAGAATCCTGAAGCCTTTTTTCCAGGTTCAGGAAATGAACGTGACAATGACACCGATACCCAGAAGGTCATTAATATAGGTGAAGCCATCAATAAAGTACTGCTACAGCGCGAAAAGTTTATTGTATTCCTCCGGTTGGTCGAATTCATCAATGAGGACGATATAATGGACCGGAGGGAACTCAATTTCATTGCAACAGTAGCAGATACATTTAATATCACCACTCCAGAACAAAACAATATCAAAAACTTCGTACTGGATCCGGTCTCAAAAAAAATTGAACCGGATAAATTACTGATCATCGATAATTGTGAAGGTCCGGCTATTCCTGAAGCTAAACATATGTTTATTCCTGAACTGGAAGGCAGGATTTCGATTTTATGGCATACCAGTACCAATACGTTTATTTTCCGCTACAGGGGAAAATCGGCTATTTATCTGAACGGATATAATATCCTCCCTGACCAGATTGAATTGATGGAACAGGGGGCCATGATCACCGGATATAAAATCAACCCTATATTTTACAGCGATGTATCCAGGAAATTTCATCACTCCGAGAAGGCACCAAAAATCAGGTTCATCTCAGAAGATCTGGAGTTCCGGTTTAAAAACAGTTCCAAAGGGATCAAAAAGTTCAATTTTGACGAGGAATCGGGAAACCTCATTGGTATCATGGGAGGTAGCGGTGTCGGGAAATCTACCCTTCTCAACATCTTATCAGGAAAGATAAAAGCTGACCGTGGCCGGATCACCATAAATAGTATTGATGTACACCTGGAAAAAGAAAAGATTGAAGGTATCATCGGATTCGTGCCACAGGACGATCTGCTGATCGAGGAGCTGACTGTATTTGAGAACCTTTATTTTAATGCCAGATTATGTCTGAGTCAATGCACAAATACAGAACTACTGCGCAGGGTAAACCAGGTACTTTTCGACCTGGAGCTTGATGACATCAAACATCTGAAAGTTGGTAATCCTTTAAAAAAGTATATCAGCGGAGGTCAGCGAAAAAGGTTGAATATTGCCCTGGAACTGATACGGGAACCGGGTATTCTGTTCGTAGATGAACCAACATCCGGACTATCATCCATGGATTCTGAAAAGGTAATGCACCTGCTTAAGGAACAGGCACTAAAAGGCCGGCTGGTTATTGTGAACATTCATCAACCCTTTTCTGATATATATAAATTATTCGACAGGGTCCTTTTTCTCGATAAAGGCGGATATATAATCTATAAAGGGAATCCTATTGATGCCATCATCTATTTTAAAACCTTAAGCAATTATGTCAATGCTGAAGAGGGCCATTGCCCTTCCTGTGGCAATGTTATGCCCGAAGAGATACTTCAGATCGTGGAAGCAAGGGAAGTGGATGAATATGGCAAGCTAACCAAAGAACGAAGGGTACCCCCTGAAGAATGGTACAGGATCTACAAGGATAAAATTGAATCCAAACAGGAGATCAAGCCGGAGAAAGGAGAATTGCCAAAGGTTGACTTCAAGGTACCAGGCCGCTTCAAACAGTTTCTGATTTACATGCAACGGAATATCAGGTCGAAATTAGCCAACCAGCAGTACCTCCTGGTGACTTTCCTCGAAGCACCTTTACTGGCGGTAGTGATCGGGTATTTCACAAAATACATCAGTGAGACTACCGGTGTATATATTTTGAAAGAGAATGTGAATCTGCCTGCATATATTTTTATGGCCGTTGTCGTTGCACTCTTTATGGGATTGATGGTAAGTGCCGAGGAGATCATTCGCGACAGGAAGATCCGGAACAGGGAATCATTCCTGCGGCTGAGCAGGTTGAGTTATTTACATTCTAAGATCCTGGTCCTGTTTCTGATATCGGCCATCCAGACCTTTTCTTTCGTGTTGCTTGGTAACCTGATCCTGGAGATAAAAGGCATGACCTTTGCATACTGGCTGATCCTGTTTACCACTTCGTGCCTGGCCAATATGATAGGATTGAATATCTCATCGGGACTCAATTCAATCATTACCATATACATTGTAATCCCTTTTATTCTTGTTCCGCAGTTGTTGTTCAGCGGAGTCATTGTGAGTTTTGACAAGCTGCACACCTTTTTCAGGAATCCCGTTTATGTTCCCATAATCGGAGACATGATGACCTCCAGGTGGGCCTACGAAGCGCTTGCTGTTCACCAGTTCAAGGACAATAAATTCAACCGCAGCTTTTTTGCCATTGAACAACTCAGGAGCAATGCATATTTTCAGAAAGAACTGGTACAAGAGATCCAGGTCAGGCTGAACAATGCCCACTATAACTATCAGAAAGGAACAAATCCCGGGCAGGTTAAAAGTAACCTGGAGATGGTCAGAAGGGAACTACGGAACCTGGCCAGGCAGGAACATCTTCAAGCCTTTGCAGGTATCGATATGCTCGTCCCGGAAAAATTTGATATGGATACCTACCAGGATCTGCTTGATTACCTGGCTGATCTTAAAAGCCAATCCAACAAGGCCCTTAATACGGCCAATCAAAACCTGGATAATACGTCTGCTAAACTGGTTAAGGACCTGGGTGGGATAAAAGAATACAACAGGCTGCAAAACGAATATACTAATGACAGGTTAGATCAACTGGTTCTGAATAGTTCTGAAATTAACAGAATTATTGAAAAGGGCAACCGGTTGGTCAGAAAGTATCAACCGGTTTATATGGTACCCCTGTCCAATTCTGGAAGAGCCCATTTCTATGCCCCTGTCAAGGTAATCCTCAACCATTCCTTCGACACATTCTGGTTCAATTTCGTTATGATCTGGATCTCTTCTCTGGCCTTTTACCTGACCCTTGTTTTTGATTTATTAAGACGTGTGGTGAACTGGTCGCAGACGGTGAGGATTAGAAAAAACCAGTGACGAGTGACGGGATGTGTGGGCGTGGGAATTGGTAATATTGCCTGTTTCAATAATTTGACTTCAGCACTTACTGAATTATATGATCGTAAGGAGAATTTACTTAATTTTCTTGTAAAATCACAGCTTCAATAATGGAATCTCAATCTTTCATTCGCAGGATCATTTCCAATCCCATCGTTCAGACACTGGCGGTTTATGTGGACGGATATGTGGACGAAGTCACAGGCAATCATTCTGGTGAAAAGCATGGCTTTTTTATTGACAGGTATGAAGTTACCAATAAACAATACAAGGAGTTTGTCGACCAGGGCGGTTACAGTAATCCTTCATTCTGGAAACATGAATTTATTAAAGATGGAAAGATCCTCACCTGGGATGAAGCCATGGCTGAGTTTACAGATAAAAGCGGCAGGCCGGGACCAGCTACCTGGCAGGCCGGCGATTATCCCGAAGGCCAGGGAGATTACCCGGTTTCATGTATCAGCTGGTATGAAGCCACAGCCTATGCCCTTTATGCCGGTAAGGATCTTCCGACTGTGAAACACTGGGGCACAGGAGCCGGATTATCCTATTTCTATATATCGTATCACCTGAATTCCGGTGCGTTCCATACATTGAAAAAGAAAAAATCCCCGGAGAAGCATTTGAACCTGTGGAATTTACCCGAAGCAGAGATTTTTATGCGGAAGAACCGGTAAATGAGAATATTTTTAATGTATATAAAAACCAATACCTGTATGATATTGCACCACTGGATGCCGAAACAGGACATCATCAGGGAAACCCTGGAATGGATGGATAAATATTTCGGGCCGGTGAAGTAAAAGTTTTAATAAAATGAATATTAGCAAGATTAATCCTGAAAAACACCTTTTGTCCTTAATCAGGGTATCAGCAGTCCTCTTCTCTGTTTTAATAATTATATTTGGCTGTGAATCAAAATATTATGGCAGCAGTGATTTTGAGAAAGCAAACAAAATTGATATCCATGTTCACTTAAACCATTATCAATCTGCAGTAGCCAAACAAGCCATAATTGATAATTTTTCACTTCTCACAATCAATACCGATTCGAGGGATATTCCGGATGTTTATTATCAACAGGATGCAGCAATGGTATTAAAAGATAAGTATCCCGGACGGGTGCATTATCTTTCCACCTTCAGCGTTGGTGAATGGGGTCCGGAAAACTGGGACAGGAAATGGTTAAGGTATTTACAGCAGACATTCGATGAGGGTGCTATAGGTGTCAAGGTCTGGAAAAATATTGGAATGGAACTCCGGGATAATGACAGCTCATTTATTATGATAGATGATCCCTCATTTGACCTTATATTTAATTACCTGGAAAAGAACAATATTCCTGTCATGGCCCACTGTGGCGAGCCAAAAAACTGCTGGCTGTCCGTGGAAGAAATGACAGTAGCGGGAGATAAAAAATATTTCTCAAACCATCCTGAATACCATATGTACCAGCATCCCGATTATCCATCCTATGAAGACCAGATTACGGCAAGGGATAATTTGCTTGAAAAACATCCTGACCTGGTCCTTGTCGGGGCGCACCTGGCAAGCCTGGAGTGGGATGTGGATGAGATTGCCCGGCACCTGGATACCTATCCGAACCTGGTAGTTGAAACAGCAGCCAGGATGTGTCATTTACAATACCAGTCTTCCAGGGAGTATGATAAAGTTAGGGATTTTATGATAAAATACCAGGACAGGATTTTATACGGGACCGATTTAATATCAGGTGAAAATGAAAATGAAGCTGATGCCATGAAGAATGCACATTCCCGATGGCTTGACGACTGGATCTATTTAACTACAGACCGGGCAATGACCACACCTGAATTTGAGGGTGAATTCAGAGGATTAAAACTACCACGGGAAGTAGTTGTAAGGGGAAGAATAAGGCGAACGAAGATAAAATGCTTTTAGTCCTTGCCCGGAGCGATTCACCCACGGGTCCGTATACCGATCTGTATGCCCCGTGGTTTGATTATGGATATTCCTGCATCGATTCCCATATTTTTATTGATGACGACAACGCTCTCTACCTGTATTTTGACCGGGTAGGATATGAGGGAGCCTGGCCGGATGGATATATGTACGGACTCATTTATTGCTTACAACTTAACGAAGCATTTCAACCTGAGGGCGATACTGTATTGTGCATCCAGGCCGACCAGCCGTGGGAGAATCCACGAAGCATGCATTCCCGTTGTAATGAGGGGTCGTTTGTGATCAAGCATAATGCTACCTATTACATGACATATTCGGCCAATCATTACGCTGATCCTTTTTATGGAATAGGCTATGCCACTGCCGGATCTCCTTTAGGGCCCTGGATTAAAAACAAGAACAATCCACTGGTGAGTATGGATTCAACAACAGGAGTCTTTGGTCCCGGGCATAATTCCATCACCACTTCTCCGGATGGAAAAAAATATTCATGGTATATCATGCCCATGAATCGTTTGAAGACAAGCGAAGAACAGTGAACATCGACAGATTGCAATTTGATGAGAAGGGAAACCTGAGTCTTATCGGCCCCACCAGGACACCTCAACCTGTGCCTGCACATTAAATGACAGAGAGATCGCAGTTTTCCTGTATCTGTTTTTGCTGAAATCGTACCACCTGACCGGTTGAGTTTATAGTCAGCTCGTCACTCTGCAGTCATCATTATCCTCACCGGCCCGAAGAGCCCTGCATCCAGATCATCCATGTCAGGTATCCCGCTGAATCCCCAGAACGTGACGGACTCATCCGTGTCATTTATCAGGCTCATTTCATTTACCACCAGGTTCCCGATTCTTATTCGCAGTGAATTTTCTCCTTCCCGAACGAATTCTGAAATATCAAATAAGAATGGTTCCCAGAGCCTTGCGCCCGCTCTTTGATTATTCACCCAGACTTCAGCCACGTACAATACTTTACCCAGGTCAAGGGTGGTTTTCCCCGGTTTGCCTTCCAGCATGAAAGAGGTCTCGTAATCCACAAACCCGGTGAATTTATGCAGCCCGAGGTCAAACCACGATCCAAGGTTTCCTTCTGTTTTCCCTGAGCATTGAAATTCCACAGGTGCACTCAGGAATTCAGGTCTTGTCAGCGGGTCATGGCAGACTAAAAGCTGGGATGTGCCTGCCGGGATATTGACCGTAGAATTTTCCATGGATAGTTTTTCATCATCGGCCCAGACATGTATTGCATCTGATAATCCGGGAAATGTTACAGAGATCGAGCCGGGCGGGATGTGCAACTTCCACCACAGATATTCACCGGTAGCAATTGATTTTTTGGGCGGGTCAAACAGCTTTACCCTGTCATCATATTGTCCTTTATTTGCCAGGACGGGTGAATGCCATGCAGAATCGTCAAAACCGGGCTGTGCCCAGTTCACTGATTTTGTCTTTGTTTCTTTCCAGCCGGGATCCGTTTTCAGAAGATGTACCTCTCCGTCCCCTGTTTCGTACCTTCCCTGAACCATAAATGAACCCGGCCCACCTGAATTGTTCACTTCGGCGGCGATGGTGTTTTTACCCTCTTTCAAATATTCCCCGATGGAATACGTATCCGTTTTATACCATATTGCAGCGTTTTCCCCTGGATTAAGCTCGTTTCCATTAACCCATAACTTTACCATATCATCAGCCGAAACATTAATGAAAGCACGCCCGGGTGATCCTTCGATCCTGAAGGTATTCCGGTAATAGACTGTTGTGCGTGGTTCAGAAATAAAAAACATCCCGGCACTCCAGGGTTCGATGATTTTTATTTCACCAAGGATTTTTTGCCAGGACCAGTTGTTATCATCCAGAGCTGTCACCTCTTCGCCCAATGTGTTATGACCGGAGACCATGGTCTGCAGGGTGGTAACCTTTACGGAATTTGTTTCCGGCAGGGATAACTGCCACTCTCCATCAAGTTTCACTTCCTGAATTTCTTCAGGGACATCAGTACTGAAATAGGGTTCCATTTGTGAATTGAACACTACCCAGTATGCCTGGTAGGGATAAAATTCAAGTTCAACCAGATTCCTTCCGGCT
>CAYZEZ010000077.1:0-17829 GCA_964477295.1 uncultured Bacteroides sp.
TCAACGAATTGATTTAATTCAACCGGCCAGGGAAAGTTTTCAAATATGGCTCTTTGCACCTGCATAACTGCCAGTAGCATGATGCCCCATATTACACCAAGGACACCATATATTATGGAAATAATACTTACTGTTTTCATTGGTTAAGGTTGATTATAGATTTATTAACCAAGTTACAAATTAAATATCAGTCGGCAATCACCGCCTTAAATTTCAATTCGACAGGCAATCCTGTCTCAACTCCAATAAGAAGATTACTAACCACAAAAGGCAGGGTAAAGGTATAATTCCCTGGCTTGGCACTTTTTTTACTTCTAATCCTTATAATGTTCGTCCTACCCGGATAAAGAGTGACATTTTCCTGGTAATAGATATCATTAGCACCCTCCAATGCTTCCAGTTTGAAAGGAACATCTGAAAGATTGGTCACCTGAAGATTAATTGTTTCTCCCGGCCTTAACACGACAGACCGGTTGGCAATGGCAATTGATTTCTTAAATACAGGTTCCAGAAACTCTTGCTTCCCGATCAACATGTCCTTATAATATACCGCTGTCCTACCCTTCATAAGAGCCTCCCTGACAGACTCTTCCGTAAATTTTTTAGCAAAAACGAGTGTGATGGCCCTGTGGTCACCGGCTGCTATATCCACATCCATCCCAATCGGGCTGTGAATATCGGAATTACCTAAAATAGTAATGTTTTTCTCCAGGCACCATTGGTGAGCCAGGGGGTAATATGACCTTTCATTTACAATCTCCATACCATTCATATTGCCCCCGTCAAATAACCTGGTATGTTCATCATACCATATAGGTATCTCACCAGGTTGCCTCCAGCCCGGGTGGTTCCAGGTGATAAAAGCATCCTGGTCAACAGCAGCCTGAATGGCCTCCCAGAAATCATCCTTATCCAGCGCAGCCACATCTTCGAGGAAAAGACAATTGAAATGACCCGGAGGCATGTCCCGTGTTATTTCTGCTCCCTGGATGATAATCAGGCCCAGCTCTTCTGCCCTGGGTCTGGCTATTTCGAAGGACCTTCCGAAATAAACCGGAATATCATCATCATGCGGATGATACTCCACATGATCAGTGATGGCAAAAACATCCAGTCCTTCCCTCCATGCTTCATCAGCCCGAACGGTTGGCCAGACATTTCCATCCGAAAAAACAGTATGCATATGCAGATCGCATTTCAAGGTAAGGTATCCCGGGATATCCGGAATTTTGATCTCCTTTCTGGAGTTCAGCTGCCCGACACAAAATGACGGGATAAGGAATAAAAGCAGGATAATTCTTAACTTTTTCATTTTTTTTATATTTTCAGTTCTCCAATCATAAATCATTAATTGAATCATTCGCGAGGGTGGTTGTCATTTTGGCCTTTTGCATGCCGGTCAATCATTATTCTTACATCGCTTATTTTTTCCCCAAAAAAATAAGCACAGGCGGCTTTGCAAATCCATCCCTGATCATTTTTTCCTCCACCCTCTTTAACTTCTGTTTAATGCTGCCGGATTCAGGATGATCCTTCAGTTGCACGATCCATGCTTCCATTTTTTCAACATAATCTTTAATCACCCCAGGATTAAAAGGATCACTATTCGGTTCAGTATATTCAAAAACCTTCACATCTCTTAAGGATATGCCCTTGATTATTTCTAATAACACCGATTTTCTGAATGTAATGTTATGTTCAATACCAAGCAGGTTATCTACCTCCACCCTCAGGTGATGATACATTTTCTGGGATTCCTGGGCGGAATTCAAACCATCAGAATACATTTCAATCACAAGCAGGTACCCATCCTTATTCACTACACGGATCATCTCATTCAAAGCAGTATCAGGATCAGGGACATGATGCAGTCCTTTTGAAATACAAGCCAGATTAAAACTATTGGATTCAAATGGGAGATCCTGTGCAGCTCCTGCAACAAAAGAGAAATGATCTCCCTTGAATTTATTCATCGCCTCCTTCATAATCTCTTCACTCAGGTCAAGGCCTGTGATATGATCCCATCTGCCAAGCGAGTTAACCAATATTTCAATGGACTGTCCCGCACCGCATGCAACATCTAAAACCTTTCCCCCGTCAATTGTTCCAAGAGCCTCCTGGAAACCGGCAATTGCAATTATCTCATTCACTCGTATATATTTTTTAACTATTATTATTTGACATATTTCTCCATCCATTCGTTCATTTCCCAGAGCATGTGCAGTACAGACTCCCTGGCCCTGTATCCGTGACTTTCATTAGGAAGCATAACGAGCCGAACGGTGGCTCCGTTTCCCTTTAATGCATGATAGAAACGCTGGCTCTGAATCGGGAAAGTACCCGAATTATTATCGGCTTCACCATGGATCAGCAGGATGGGTTCATTTATTTTATCGGCATACATAAAAGGCGACATGGCGAAATATACTTCCGGTGCCTCCCAGAAGGTCCTCTCTTCCGCCTGGAAGCCAAAGGGCGTGAGGGTTCTGTTATAGGCCCCGCTCCGTGCTATCCCCGTTGCAAAAAGGTCAGAATGTGCCAGAAGATTAGCCGTCATAAAAGCCCCGTACGAATGGCCCCCAATAACAAACTTATCCGGATCGGCCACACCCATTGTCACGAGAGTATCCACAGCTGCTTTTGCGCTCATCACCAGTTGGTCCACAAATGAATCATTAGGTTGCTCATCTCCCTCACCAATAATCGGCATCTTCGGATCATCCAAAACGGCGTATCCCATCGACAACCAGATCAGGGGCGACCAGTGACTGATCCTGTCAAACCGGTATGGCGAATCACTTATCTGTCCTGCAGCGTCTGCACTTTTAAACTCTCTTGGATAGGCCCAGAGTATAACCGGCAGGTCCTTATTCTTCTCATCCTCCTGGTATGGTAAATACAGAGTGGCATTCAACAGCACACCATCCTCCCTGTAATATTTCAGGAATTGTTTATTGAGATTACTGAATTCCGGATGCGGATGCGGGAAGCTGGTGATCTGGTCAAGGTTACCATTTTTCAGGTTCCTGGTAAAATAATTTGGCTGTTCCGCCCGGGATTCTCTTAAGGTGAAAATTATACCCTTTTCAATATCTGATAAATGGACCGGGTACTCGTAATATGGTGCTTTTGATTGCCAAAGGCGAATTGTCTTTTTATTTTCCGGGAAGTATTTATCGACAAACGGTTTATTGCCTTCCGGAGATGCTCCCCTGCCCCTTAATATCAATGCCTTACCCTTGTCAGTAGATTGGAGGACATAGGCTCCCGATTCATTTCTTTCCTGAACAAAATTCCCGGGATCAGAATAAATATCTTCTGATGACAGGTCGAACAATACCTTCACTCCTATCTCCGGATGGTCTGGCTGAAAGAGGGAGGTTATTTCCTGTCGAGTCCGTCTCCAGTATTCATATGTTATTGCCCTGTCGCCTGTTCCCCAGAAAATACCTCCAAACCGGAGAGAATATTTAAGCACTGCTTCAGGATTACCATCAAACGGAGCTTTCAGGCAAAAGAGCTGATCACGGAAATCAACCTCTTTGTTGGCATCTCCATCATCGAGGGCTTCAACCCAATAAAGTGTGGCCGGAACATCAGCTCTCCATTGTATCGACCGTGGTCCGGTCCTGACAGAACCATGTCCTTTTGGAATATCATCGGCCAGTGGCAGATCGGCAACCGTTCTGATCACATTCCCCTCAATATCCCATATTTCGGTTTTTGACGGGAAATAATAATAAGGCACAATATATGAATAGGGCTTCTGAATCGATTGCACCATAATATACTTGCCGCCGGGTGAAAGAGAAAAATCCCCTATAACTCCTGCCTCCCCTACATTTGTTTGAGAATTGTCAAGTTTAACCAATTTTAACCGGGTCATCAGGTAATATTCAAATTCCGCTTCATCATAAGCGTTTTGCAATAAATCCTGATATGTCCTGACAGCTGCCACCTTCCCAATATTTTCACTTATCACCGGACCGGTAGGTACAGTTGGTTTTTCAGACAGTTTTCCCCTGGACTCATCAACAGACTTGAAAAGCAAACCATCACTTGAGGGTAGCCAGAGAAAGGCAGAACCATACATTATATTATTTACTAACGGTTTTGTTAAAGCTTTAGCCTCCATGGTATTAGGATCGATCCACCATAATTGTATGCCTTCATTTCCTGTCAGGGTAAACGCTAGTTTTTGACCATCTGGCGACCAGCTTGCATTGGTTATCTTTACAATTTCAGGCAATCCGCTGACAGGGAATTCCTTCTTGTCTTCAACACGAAGGAAACGTATACTATTGTTAAAACCTGGCTGGCTCCTTCCATTTATAGCAGGATTAATTCGTAAACCACCCAGCCGTAATTCCGGCTGTGAAACTTCCTCGATAGAAGGCATGCCGGGCCGGCCAAGCATAACCATCCATTTCCCGTCAGGGGAGATAAGAGTGGTAGGTGTCAGTGGAGCATCAACGAGTTTTAGAATTTCATCTGGTGGTACCTGATACGACAGATCGATTTGCGACCAAAGCAGACATGGCATTCCCAGTATGAAGGCAGTGACGACGAATAGAAATTTATAATTCTTCATCAATAATTATTTTTTAGGATGAATGACAGGTCAGGATAACATTCATCTGGAAATTAAATTTGAATGAATAGTAAAATGATACTTTTATTTTTGGAAAATAACTTAAATCAAATTTGGATAAAAAATCGGATTAAATAAAATGTTAATTTTATAAATCATAAAATCATTCAACCACTAAATTTAATATCTACAAAATGGATGAATCACGCAGAGACTTTCTAAGGACAACCGGATTAATAACCGCCGGGACATTGACAGGCTGGTCAATACTTCAGGCGTGTCAGTCTGCCTCCACCAATCCTCTTAAAGACATAGCCATCATAGGCACCATCAATGAAGAATTAAAAAAAGACTGGAGAAGTGCCTTAACACAGGTTGCTGAGATCGGATATAAATACATTGAATCGGCAACCGTTTTCGGAGGTAATCTGGGAGAATACAAAAAATTCCTGAAAGGGATCGGGCTAAAAACCTTTGCCGGGGGGCTCGGTGTCTCAGAATTCCTTGAAGATGAGCCGTTTAAAGCATTCGTGCAAAAAGCGCATGATCTCGGACTCAACTATGCAGTGACCTACTGGCCCTGGTTAACCGATGCATCAAATATTTCACTTGATGAGTTGAAAGAAACAGCTGAACGCCTCAATAAGATAGGTGCCAGGTGCAAAGCCGAGGGACTGATCTTTGCATGGCACAATCATAATAAAGAGTTCTGGCCGGTAGCCGGGGATACCATCCCGTTTGATTACCTGCTTGCCAATACAGATCCCGATCTTGTAAAAGTTGAGATCGACCTCTACTGGATCTACAAAGGTAATGACGAACCCCTCCATTACTTTGAGAAATATCCGGGCAGGTTCCCACTGGTTCATGTGAAGGACATGGATAACACTGAAGAGCGGTCCTTTGCATGTGTTGGAGACGGGATCATTGATTTCCCTTCCATCTTCGCCAAAGCTGAGCTGGCAGGATTCAAACATTTGATTGTGGAACACGACCACCCGGAAAACGGCATGGAATGCGCCCGGACCAGCTGGAATTACCTGCAGAGTATTCTTTGATCTGTATGCACCGGACAAAATAAACCGTGAATTTAATGAACACACTAATACCCAATTCCCCCACACCCTGATCACTATTCACCGATCACGGATTTGCTTTTTGCAAAATCGTGTATTAATTTTAGGCAGTTTTCCGATAAAAACATTTTAACTAATAATCCATTTATAAATCCCTATTACCAATGAAAAAAATAAGAACACTTTCACTATTGCTGATGAGTATGGCACTTATCAGCTTTATGCTTACTTCATGCAAAACAAAAACCAATAAATCATCTAAGGGTGAAGAAGAAATTATAGAAGAGGTTGGTCCCAATATGCTTACACAGGAAGAAATTGACCAGGGATGGGTTCTTCTCTTTGATGGAAAAACAACCACCGGTTGGAGAGGTTACAACAAACCGGCCTTCCCCGATTCAGGATGGGATATTGAAGAGGACGCCCTGCACTGTTTTGAGACTGGAACCGGAGAAGCCGGCATGGGTGGTGACATAGTTTATGATAAAGAATTTTCGAATTTTGATCTAAAATTTGAATGGAAGATTGGAACGGGTGGTAATTCTGGTGTCTTCTATCTCGGAAAAGAGGTTGAAGGCTGGCCGATCTGGAAAACTGCCCCGGAGATGCAGATCCTCGATAATGACCGACATCCCGATGCCAGGCTTGGAAAGGATGGGAACCGCCAGGCAGGATCATTGTATGACCTGATCCCTGCTGTTCCTCAAAACGCAAAACCTGCGGGTGAATGGAACACAGGTGAGATACTGGTTTATGATGGAACCGTTGTCCATTTTATGAATGGTGAGAAAGTACTGGAGTATCACCTCTGGACAGAGGACTGGAATGCATTGGTAAAAAACAGTAAATTCCCTGAGCTTAATCCGGATTGGGCCAACGTTGCCAAATCAGGTCTTATTGCATTACAGGACCATGGCTCAGCAGTTTGGTATAGAAGTATAAAAATTAAAGAACTTTAATTAATCCAGGTATACTGGGTGAACTGTCACACAATTTTCTCAAACCAGGATTAACCGCAAAGTTTCCAGGATTCTTTGCGGTTAAATCATTAAAATCTCCAATAATGAACTCAAACAGAAGAATTTTTTTAAAACAACTATCTATAACCACAACAGGTGTATTAGCTATGCCAACTTTAGCCTCACTTTCATCCTGCAGTCCCGGCGATGTTTTTTTCAAAATATCCCTGGCACAATGGTCCTTGCACAGGGCTTACTACGGCGAAGAAAGGGATCCGTTTAATTTTCCTGCCACAGCAAAACAGGAATTTAATATTGACGCCGTTGAATATGTGAATTCATTTTATTTCGGCAAAGAAAAAGACAAGCAATACTGGACTGACCTTAAAAAACAGTGCAATGATGAGGGCGTAAAAAGCCTGCTGATCATGTGCGACGGCCTCGGGCGCCTGGGTGATCCTGATCAGGCCAAGCGGGTGGAAGCCGTTGAGAAACATCATTTCTGGGTAGAAACTGCAAAACTCCTGGGATGCCATTCTATCCGGGTCAATGCTGCAAGCGAGGGATCCTATGACGAACAAATGAAATTAGCTGCCGATGGCTTGCACACCTTATGCGAATTTGGCGCAGAACATAATATTAATGTGATTGTGGAGAACCATGGCGGTTTAAGCAGTAATGGAGAATGGCTCTCCGGTGTAATGAAAATGGTCGATCACCCAATGGTCGGCACACTCCCCGATTTTGGTAATTTCAGGATTAGCAAAGATGAGGAATATGACAGGTATAAAGGAGTAAAAGAACTTATGCCATACGCTAAAGGAGTTAGTGGAAAATCATATGATTTTGATGAAGAAGGTAATGAAACTACCATCGATTATCTGAAGATGCTGAAGATAGTTAAAGATTCCGGCTATAAAGGATATATCGACGTTGAATATGAAGGCAACAGGCTCAGTGAACCCGATGGCATCAGGGCAACAATGGCATTGCTGGAAAAGATCAGGGAAGAAATAGCTTAAATACAGAGCTGTAACTCACAACTCGCGACTTGCAGACCCTTATTGATGTTCTCTGATAAAGGCTTCAATATTCTTTGCAACCTTCTCAATCAGCCTTTCCCTGGCTTCAACGGAGGCCCAGGCTATATGTGGTGTTATAATGAGCTTATCCTTGTCCGTTACTTTTAATAATGGGCTATCCTGACTGATAGGTTCCTGAGTCAGCACATCCATACCGGCAGCCCCAATCAGGTTTTCATTCAGGGCGCGAACCAGGTCAGCTTCGTTTACGATTCCTCCCCTTCCGGTATTGAGCAGAATAGCACATTGCCGCATCATCTTCATTTTCTCATAGGTCAGCAGATTTTCTGTAAGCTCTGTCAATGGAGCATGAACAGAGACTACATCAGAAGTATTCAGGAGAGTATCAAGGTCGAAACGCTTATAATTGATGTTATTGTTCCTGCCGGTTGTTGAAAAAAAGACCACTTCCATGCCAAAGCCTTCAGCTATCTTTGCCACTCTCCTGCCAATATTACCCAATCCAATGATACCGAATCTTTTCCCCGCCAGTTCCCAGAAACCTGGTCCATGATGGGTGAAGATATCGCTCCTGCCATATGCACTTGATTTGACATAAGCATCATAATAAGCAGTCCGGTTAAGCAGATAGAGCAGCATGGCAAAGGTGGTCTGGGCCACACTATCGGTTGAATAGGCTACAACATTTTTGGTTTCAATTCCCTTCTGTTTTGCATGCTCAATATCAACATTGTTCATCCCCGTCGCTGCGATACAGATTAATTTTAAATCCGGCAAGCTATCCATTATCTGTTTGTCAATCACCACCTTGTTGGCAATGATAACATCCATTCCGGCGGCTCTTTCCACCACCTCACCTGGCAAAGTATTATCATACATTTCGATCTCACCCAGCCGATGGATCAAATTCAGGTTGGATACTTCACCAATCGTTTTCTTATCCAGAAATACGATCTTCATTTGCCAGTGGGTTATCAGGGATTTTTATTAAGACTAATTAAATATATAATTCAAATTTAAAAATAAATCACTTAAATACGATAAACCGGAAAATAAAAGTAAGAATGAATTTCTCATCAGGATAATTCTGATATTAAGATATTTTAAACACTGAAATTAGAAATAGTATGAGAATTCTGTCGCTAAGAAAGAATAAATAAGCAATTTACTTTTTGAAGAACATTCCTGAACCCACATAGTTCAGATCTGAGCTCCATTCAGGCTTCCACCACAGATTGGTCTTCGAGGCATTTTTATCATAATCACTAAAGCTGGCATTAAATCTGAAATTCTGCCATTCACCCTGGTTCATTTTGTTGAAGTAGCTTACCGGAATCGCAACCTCTACATCAAATCCGGCCCTGGTTTTGCTTGTCGAAATTTGTGTTCCTTCCGGCAACCTCTCCTGCTGGTAGATAGTTGGCTTGCCTTTATTGGAGCTTCCCGGAGCAAAAAACAGATCTATAAAGTCATCCAATTGATTCTGCCCCTTTCCATTCGCACTTTTCCTTGCCGGCCTCCCATCTATAACGACCCTTATCGCATCCTGAGACCAAAGAGATTTGTTCGAATTTGAGATTACCTCATCATCCCACACAGACATACCGATATAAATAAACTCATTGTCATACCTGATATCAAATTCAAAACTGGCATCATAATCACCATAATACCCTCGCAGATCGCCTGTTATTATAGAAGCGGCATCCACCTTATATGCGAATCCATCCCATTCATCGAGATTCCCATCGGCCCATATTTTTCCAATGGAAAACTGTGTATATTCCTTTTTTACCGGCATAAGGCCTGTTAATTCATCCACCTGGATCTCCCTGTTGTCCTCGTACTTGTAAACAAACCATGATTTCATATACAATGGGAGGATGTTGTCAAGATTAATTGACCCCAATACGTTTACAGGGGCATTTAAAATTTCAACAGAGTTTGGACCAACCTCCTTTTGATACCTGAGTATCTCTGGTTTAAGGTTCTGGTTTTCCTCAAACTCAAAATAAACCCACATGGGATAATTATCATCGTTGGTGATCTTGATGGTAAATTCAGTATCTGAGATGTTATTTTCGTCAATGAATACTGGTTCAACCATAATCCTGTTTGCATCTATCAAACTGATCAATTCTTCAGTAACCACATCTTCATCCCAAATTCCTTCCAGGAGAAGGTTTGCCATAACCGGCCCTTCCTCAGTCATAGTGACCCAGACCACATGGTCAAATTCACCAAAGTTGGGACCACGCAGAGGGCTCACCCCTCCTGTAGTAGCCAGTATAAAATATTTTCCATTGTTTCGCTGGTATTTCACATAATGGTGATAATGGCCCACAAAGACTGTATGCTGTCTTTCTTCAAGTAGTTTTTCTATATCTTTCCAGTAACCCGAATTATCAAATAACCACAGAGGCTGATGCATAAAAACCAATGTCCATTTGACATCAGGATTCTCTGCAAGCACCTTTTGCACATATTCAAATTGAGGTCTCTCAATGCCTCCCATATTTGAGCCCTTCATGGCTTCCTCTGAATTCAGGCAAAGGAACAGAACATCTTTATAGATAAAATGATAATAGGACGGACCGTATAAATCTTTCCATATGCGTGCCATCACATCATTGATATAATCATGATTGCCAGGAACATAGAAAAAGGGCATCTCCAGATCCTTAATAAATCCATTAAACTCCTCCCATTCACGATAAATAACCTCCTCGTCACGCGTATATCCTTCGATCATATCCCCCACGCTGATAACAAATTCAGGTTGCAACAGATTCAGTTTTCTAACAGCATCCCCGAATATTCCGGGCCTGTGCCCACCTGTCCTGTCTGTTACAATGGCAAACTGAAAATTATCCGGATCGTCCAAAAACTCCAGGTGGTTCCATGGATGAACAGTGCCTGACTGTTCGATAATAATTTCACGGGACGGGTTCTCCTGCGAAAAAACGGTAACCGTTACAGTGAGTAGAATAAAAAGAGTGAAAATAAATTTCATTTTATCTCAATGGTTGAATGGCATTATTTATATGATCCACAATCGAGGGATAACCCTACAAAGATTAGAACTTTTCGGATTCAAGGTAAGCAATAATATCCTTTTATCAATTGTTTAACAAACTATTAGCAGTTTTACAGGATGAGAAATTATTATCTTTAAAAGATATTATCCAATCATTACCTTATGAAGGCATTCCAGGATTTTTACCCCGAGGATCTCAGCCATTGTTATGGATGCGGACGGCTTAATGAACATGGACACCAGATCAAATCGTATTGGGATGGAGATGAATCAGTTTGTCATTTCAAACCATCTCACTTTCATACTGCAATTCCTGGATTTGTCTATGGCGGACTGCTGGCTTCACTCATTGATTGTCACAGCACAGGCACTGCAGCAGCTGCCAAATACAGGGATGAGAACAGGCCAATGGACAGCCTGCCTGCCTTCCGGTTTGTTACCGCCTCACTTAAAGTAGATTATTTAAAGCCAACTCCTATAGATACTACCCTGGAACTGCGAGGCCGAGTGAAGGAAATAAAAGGCCGTAAGGTAACTGTTGAAGTTGATCTTACAGCTCATGGTAAAATCTGCGTGAAAGGAGAGGTCGTGACGGTACAGATATCAGAGAATATAACAATCTAATCTGGATATCCACCGGGCTGTCAAATGATACAAAAATGGATTGATATAACCAGGTTTTATCAATCCATTTGTAAACAGAAAAAATTATTACATCTTTTTGAATGTCATAAACCAGTCCAATTGATAAACAGCCGGATCTGATAAAATGTTATCATCAAAACCCCGAAGTAAAACATCGTCGCCCGGTTCCCAGTTTGCCGGCAGAAGCACGTTCTTTTCATCCGATTCCTGCAGAGCCAGTATGGTTCGTTTTATTTCATTCATATTTCTTCCTATTTCAGTTGGATAAAACTGAATCAGCCGGATAATGTTATCAGGATCAATCACAAAAACCCCCCTTACGTCTTTAGTGGTACTGATATTTTCATGTAACATGCCGTACTTAGATGAAATTCTTCTGTTCTCATCATCAACCATGGGAAAATTAATTTTAACGGGGTCACGCCCTTTGTATGCTATTTTCTCTAATTGTTCTTTCCAGTTATAATGCTGATAAAGTGTATCAGTCGATACAACAATTATATCAACATTCAGGTCTTTAAAATCATCCTGCAAATTAGCAAGTTCAAGCAATTCAGAAGAACAAACAGGAGTAAAATCCATTGGGTGACTGAAAATAATCTTCCAGTGTGTCCCAAAATCTTTCGGAAAATTGATTGTGCCAGTCGTTGATTTGGCTCTGAATTTCGGGGCCTCTTCCCCAATTAATGGAATTCTCGTGAGTTCCTGTGCAAATGAACCGGCAGCAATCATTACTAGTAACAATGAGATCTTCAATTTTTTCATGCTTTGATGGTTTTATTTAAAATGTAGTCTATTTAGAATGAATAAAAATAACGAAAAAAATTTTAGCAACTAAATTAAAGCCACTGTAAATCAATTAAATATATGCTGTTTAAAAATTACTGAATGGAAATTTTTAGCCGGATTGTAAGATGAATGCGGTTATTGGAGGTATCGTGAATTATTCATCTAAATAATATATAAATATAATAAGAGCTTATTTTCTTATATAAATAAATGTGATTCACTTGATAAATAGCTAAAACCTGTCGGTAGTATGATTAGCTGGTGTTAAAGGGGTTCAGTCCGTTGTGGAGTGTTTTACGCCTGAAAGCCCATGTTAATTAGTAACAGGGCTTTAAATTCTATTTATATAAGTTTTCCTGTTCCAGATAAACCTTAGTTTTATCGCATCTTCTTTACAATCATCAATACATTTCCCACAAAGAATACATTCAGAGTTAGTAATAAGACCCTTGTTGTTTTTTATATAATCAATTATTGGAATTCTAACTAAACAGTTTATTTCGCATTTTCCACACGATGTACATTTGTCTATAGCAACAACTGGAATAAGTCTCGAAAAGTTAGCGCCTGCCGAACATAATGCTCCCATAAAGCAGAGATTCTTACATGCCCATCTTCTTTCTAGAAATAGACCCAGAATTATTGCAGATCCAATATCAATGATCCATACAATCCCATAATGCAGACTAAAATCAGGTTTCAAAAATGATGGTTGAATAGAAAATCCATGAGTAATCCCTTTCTCTTTATTAAGAAAATAGAACACAAAAGCAGAGGCGAAAAATGGAATAAGGATTAATGATCTGATCCACACTTTTGGTTTCCTCCATTTCAATTTTATAATTGAATGTTGACTCGACAAGTCCATTGCCGTCCCCATAAAACAAAACCAGCCACAACCAATTCTTCCGAATAGAGGTGATATTAATATAAAAACCATCCATATGATTACAACGGATGTTATTACGCCCCAATATATTGAATGCCAGATGAACCCTATAGCAAAGATCTGAAAGAAAACAGGGGTTAATAATAAAAATATAATTCTGGAAACGAAGTTGAAGGAGAAAAGGTTTTTCATCTTAATTTCAATTAATAAACGGGTTATGTTGTTATGCCTTACTAGCGGCTCAAGATCGGTAATACCCTCGGCTATTGATCTTCCCTTTCAATCAGTACCACCCAGTCGCCAGGTGATCCGTCAGGTGGTGTTCCAAACGAACCAATCTTTCTGCCCTCCATTTCAGTTACTGAGCCTTCAGTAAGATCTCCGCCAGTGCGGGGATTGTACCACTGGACCTTAAATGTCCCTATGGCAGATCGCAGATCTAGTTTTCCATGTCCTCCCTCAGGCATATAAATCACGTACACTTCTCCAGGTTTGGAAAAACAATAGTCATCTGAAGCTGCTGTCAGGTCATCGCTGCTTATCATTTGTTGGAATGGAAGGTAATTGTTGAAAAATTCAAGCGCAAATCTTGTCTGGTCCCAAATCAGATCGCGCGATCTCCAATCCTCGCAGTTCAGGTCGGCGTGCGGATATTTGAAGCCAAAATACCACTCCGCCCCTGCACCACCAGCCATCAGGTTGGCCCAGAGGCAATAGGCCCTGATATCATCGTGTCCAGGATCATCCGCATCAGGCATAACACCTGTATTGGCCGGACCGATCTCATCCAGACTGACTATCCATTTTTTGTTTGAATCTGCCGATAACCTGCACCACTTTATGGTTTCATCGTGGGTATTAAACAGCCATCCCAGCTGCATAGCAATGCCATCATAGGAGGGCTCACCAAGAAGGACCGACATGATCCTGAACCGTCGATCAGGTTTGGAATCGGTATGTAAAACTATGGGATCGTTATACGGATTTATTTTTTTTAGATAAGTGGCCATATCGATTCGTTGCTGATCTGTCTGACCATTACCCTTAAAGCCGGAGAGGCCATTCTCCTCTCCCATATTCCAGGTTATTGCCAGGTGATGGCCAAACCTCGCAACCAGTTCACGGTAATATAATTTCCGCTGAACTTCAGTGAATCCCACATCGAGTAAGAGCTCATTCTCCTGCTCCTGGGTGACGAGATGCAGCATTATTCCTGACTTATCCATATGTGAGAAAACAATCTCCCACTGGTCGAGCTTGCTGCAATCATAACGATACCTTTCATTCCGATTATTCCAGGGCCATACATCATCCCCGTCCCCCATCACATTCATCGTAAGCATATACACCGAGTTCATCCCTTTCCCGGCCAGGTAGTTCAGGGCACCTATTATGCCTTTCCCCCTGGTGCCCTGCCAGACCGGGTCTCCTTCCCGCCAATCCATAATGTGCGGCTCATATTTGTGCATGTCAGGGGATTTGATATTATCTCCCGGACGCTCTCCCAGTCCAGGCCCGGACCATGTACCGTCAAAGTCATTGTAAGCCAGGAAATTTTCAGGACTGTCGGCTCCTCCCTTAAGGTAATATTCACCGGTCCCTGCAAATCTTAGATAATGTTCACCCACATATTCCAGCTTCCCTTTTGACCTGAAATCCCTGCCTGATTTATCAGTTGGGCCGATGTGAATTGATCCTCTCAGTCCATCTGGTTCGAGCGCATCCCCGGCTTCAGGATCATCGTTTACAGAAATTGTTCTGCCCCTCCTGAAAGAAACCAGGTAGGTCCATTCTCCCACTGATTCCGGACAAAAATGTACGCGCCATTTGTTTCCGGATTCCGCACCGGATTCAGCTGCATTGCCATCTGCTGCAAAATAACCCGGTATAACATATTGTTTCTCACCCTGGGTAAATGACACATTCAGACGATAATCCAGAAATGGATTAACCTGGTCATACTCGCCTGTGAGGGGACCGTTGAATGTCAATGTTACTTTGTGCCACTGTTTTAATTCTCCTGTTATTTCTACCTTATTGTCCTTCTGATCACATGCAGTCAGTAAAATGAAATTGACCAGCAGGAATAATGAAATGTTTCTCATAATGTTTAGTAAAAATTAGAATTTAAGATATTAATCCGGGCCGAAGCCCGGATTAATTTTCTCATTTTAATGATCCGTCGGTTAAAACCAGCGGAAACTGAAAGGGTTATTCAGGATCCAGGTTTATTATTTTCACCAGCGATGCGAGATCAGGTACTTCGAGATCCGGAAACTCAGCAGGATTGGTTCTTTCGGGCTCATTATACCGGTTAACCCATACATTGCTCCATCCTAATTCATTAGTGGGAACAATATCATGATGAATGCTCTGGGCGATATGCAGGACTTTCTCTTTCGGCAGATCAAATTTCTCAAGCGCAGTATTGAAATTGTTGTGTGATGGCTTATATGACTTCACCTGCATAGCTGTGATAATATGTTCAAACTTAATACCGATACATCTCATTGTAAGGTGGAACATCTCATCATCCACATTGGAAATGATGGCCAGCTTATACTTATCCTGTAAATCAATTAATGCATTGTGTGAATCAGGAAATGGATACCAGTCACCGAACCGGTCGACCAAACACTCCTTATCTTTTTGCTGAAGGTTAAGGTTCAGGACTTTCCCAATATTTTCCATAATCCTGATCAGCACTTCCCGGTATGTGATATAATCCTTACTGATTGTATCCCTGTCTGCTTCCAGGAAGAGATTAAATAACGCGCTATCCGGCATCTCTATATGGTAATCAAGTAATACCGGTTGAATAATTCCCAGGACGCTGTTTTTCCAGTCGATAAGTGTACCATAACAATCAAAGGAGAGAACTTCAAATTGCTTAAAATCCATGGCTATTTTTTTTAATTCCATTGAAAAGTGATGATCTCACCCGGTTTATACCCGATACGATGTGCAACAATTGCCATTATACCAGAGCCCTCAAGCTTAACCGGCCCGGTGTATATGTTCCATTGACCTGGACCCTCCCATCCCATTTTGTATCCAATGGAAGCACCTTCAGTCTCACAACCAAGCTTTAATATTTTATTTTTATAATCAAACTGAACCTGCGCTGTTTCCGGCTGTATACCGTCGGGTGGCCACAGCATCTTTACCAGTTCATCTTCAGGAACGAGGCAGTACGGATCGTATTTTTCTTTCCAGCCGGTATGCGCTTCCCTCATTTTTTCAAGGACTTCCTCATATCCCGGATTCTGAGCAAGGTTATTGATCTCAAATGGATCTGACTCCAGATCATAAAGTTCTTCGTCAGGTTTGGTTTTGCTGAACCACAATTGCTGCACATCATCCAGTTTTCCTTCCTCATCAAACCTGAATAGTTCCTGCATCAGTGCCATCTGGTCGCGATAGGGAAGGAACTGGACATAAGGTCGGTCAGGCATATAGTTTTTAATGTATTTAAATTTCTTGTTTCTTACCGCTCTCATGTTGTCTACAGCCGGATCCATCCTGTCGCGAGCTGCAAAAATAAACTCAGGGGGACCGCTCTTCTGTTTCCCGAGGAATGCCCGACCCTGCATATAATCAGGTATATCAATCCCTGTGATGGACAGAACCGTCGGAGCAAAATCGATGAAACTGATCAATTCATCGACCGTCTCACCCGCTTTTGTGGCACCGGGGAACCTGATGATCATTGGAACGAGGAGTCCTGAATCATAAACCCATCGCTTGGCACGCGGTGTGCCATCGCCATGATCACTGTAAAAGAAAATAATGGTGCTATCCGTTAATCCTGCTTGATCGAGTTCTTTTAATAATCTACCCACCTCTGCATCCATCAGTGCAATGTTATCGTACATCCGTGCCAAATCGCGCCTCACAACCGGTGAATCGGGATAATAGGGTGGAGCACTTACCTTATCGGGATCGGTGATCAGGGTATCATCAGCTCTTGCCCATATCTGGGATTCGTGAGTGATACCAATGTTGAACACAGCAAAAAAAGGCTGACCGGGTTTCCTGTTTTTCCAATGGGCCGTATTGCTACTCTCATCCCAGGCAGTCACAGGAGCTCGAAACTGGTAGTCCTGTTTATTGTTATTGGTACAGTAGTAGCCGTCAGCCCTCAGGAATTCAGAAAAACATCTCACTTCAGGTGGCGGTACGGCTTCATATACGGGGATCGCCAGGGCGACAGGATCTGTTACTTTATCGATGGAGGCAGTTCTCGTCATGGTCCGCATATGCTGCGCTCCAAAACTGGTAGGGTACAATCCGGTAATAATAGCGGCGCGACTGGGAGCACAAACCCCGGAAACAGAGAATACATTGGTATATCGTACACCTTCTGCTGCCAGCTGGTCCAGGACAGGGGTCCTGGCAAGATCATCGCCAAAACAACCCAGGTGAGGGCTCATATCCTCGCACGTGATCCACAGGATATTAGGTTTAAACTTCAGCGGTTTAATCCCGGATCCGGCAGAGGTTGCATGATTGCATCCTGTTTGGAAAAAAGCTGTAATAATCAGGATAACCATCGCTATCCTGAGGGATGAAATTTTTTTGGGGAAAAGATTCATAAGTGAAGGTTATTATTGATTATCTAAGTTATCTGATTTCGATGAGAGCACCAAGGATTTTATGAGGGTAAAAACTAATGATAAAGCATCTCATTTTGAATGAGATGCTTTTCCATTCCGGGACCTTCTATCCATACCTTCAGGTGCTGGCCAAACCTGTTCTCAAAAAATAATACTTTAACCGGATGAAACCCTTCCCTGAGAG
>CAYZEZ010000078.1:0-352 GCA_964477295.1 uncultured Bacteroides sp.
AGCTGCCATATTGATGGCTACAGGTGTTTCAGCACAGAGACCCAACAGGGGTGACGTTTGTCAGGACATCCCGAACCTGACTCAGGAGCAGAAACAGAAAATCGACAAGTTAAGTGCGACACATAAGAAAGCAATGGATGATTTAAGGACCAAATTCCGGGCAGAGCCTGATCCTGATAAGGCCTCTGTTATTAAAACACAGATGAATACGGAAATGGATAACCATTACCGGAACATTTCTGATCTGCTCACTACTGAACAGCAAACCTGGTATGACCAGAATTGTAATGCATACAGAAGAAGTTATTTTCGAAGAGGAAATTATGACAGATCCGGCCAGGGTTATGGTCGA
>CAYZEZ010000078.1:452-17545 GCA_964477295.1 uncultured Bacteroides sp.
GGCAAGGGTTATGGACGTTACCAGGGTTACGGTCGAGGCAAGGGTTATGGACGTTACCAGGGTTACGGTCGAGGCAAGGGTTATGGACGTTGCCGGGGCTACGGTCGAGGCAAGGGTTATGGACGTTGCCAGGGCTACGGTCGAGGGCAGGAATATTATTCAGTCTTGCACTGATTCTTATATCCCAAAGTTGGTTAATTTCAGCTATTGGTGTTATTATAATAGCGTTGTTATATGTGGATATTCTAATGGCAGATAAGCTTGAAGTCGGGAAATTTGGTGATGACTACAAGCACTATATGAAAAAGGTTCCAAGAATGAATTTTATCCTTGGAATTTTCAGACAGTTAAGACACTGAAAGGGAGAAAAATTGTATAAAAAAGTACTGTTACCCTGCTAACCAGATCAATTAAGGGCGGTTAGAATTAAAAAATAGTATTTTGCCGTGGGTTGAGATTGAAGGGCATTTATCGATGTAATCTTTTGAAAAAGAAACTATTGAAGGTTTGTTCCAGCTGCTGTTACTTAACTTTGTAAACATGATCTGCTTCTCTGTTTTACCAATTCCTGTATCACGCGTGAAGTAGATCTCCTTCCTGTCGTGAATAAATGTAATTTTAATTTTATAGTCTGTTGGAGAAGAAGTTATTCCCGGGCCAATAATCTCGGGTATCATTCCAGGTGATTCCTGGCCGGGGTGGGGACCGGTAAGTACTAGGGATTGTTTTATGAATTTATTACTCAACTGATTTTTAAGCCATAATTTTATTTCAATGCCGACTTATACATCATATGTTGAAAATTACAACATAGATGGTAAGTAATTGATTATTATTCGGATAGCGATTGCAAGCCTGTGCAAGTGTAGATAATTTCAACAGTTTATCGCCTGAAAGGACTCATGTGTTATTATTTAAATGTCTGATAAACAGTATGATAAGTAATGTTTTTTGAATCTGGCACTATGTTTGGAAAAGACTCTCAATATACAGTTTAAGGTACTTCACATGTCCTTAATTTAAATTTGAGAAAATGAAAGCAATTATCGTATTGATTTCAACAGTGACACTTCTTGCAGCTTCCACTGATGTAAATGGAGTGTTTAAAGGGCAAAGCCCTGCGGAGTCAGATTCAATACATATTCTGAGTGGTCACGACCTCCTTGATATTGCAAATATCTGGGTCGAAAAATACACAAATGACAACCCGGGGGTCGCTCTGTCATTAGCTGAAATTCATGACGACAAATTAAATGAAGGGTTGCTGACATCAGGGACGGTCGCGCTGGTCAGCAAGAGTTCCCTTGCAGGTCTTCCCTCTGAAAATACCTGGAGGATGGTTGTAGGAAGGGATGTTTATGTGCCGGTCATGAATTCTGAAAATCCATACAGAGAGGTGATACTGCAGAAAGGGATTTCTCCTGAGGAGTTCACCAGGCTCTATAAGGCTACTGGAGATCTTAGCTGGGGAATGCTTCTGAGCAATTCAGCCCAGGATCCTGTAACGATATACTCTGCCAGCGATCAGTCATCCAAACCTTACCTGGCTGAGTTCCTTCAGATAGACCAAAAATATATTACAGGGAAAGAAACAGAAAATACAAATGAAATGCTTGATTGTATCAGAAACGATAAACGGGCTATTGGTTTTTGCAGGCTGGCAGATTTACTTATAATTGAGGATCAGAAAATTACATCAGGTATAAGCCTGATCCCGATTGACAAGAACGGGAACGATGCCATTGACTTTTTTGAAGATATTTACAATAGTACCAGTGAGCTGGCCAGGGGGATATGGATTGGTAAATACCCGGGCAGCTTATACAGCAGGTTATACCTGGTGACCGGATCACAGCCGGTTGGCAATTATGAGTTGGGTTTTCTTAATTGGATTATTGGCAATGGGCAACAATTCCTTCCTGACTATGGATTTACAGAACTTAGCTACAGTGAAAGACAATCCAACCTGAATGATTTACAGGATTACAGCATGCCACTTGTTGAAGTGCCAGTCCATGCCTCAAAGGCAAGGATTTTCTTTATCATAATAGGAATAATCATTGGTGTCCTGATCTTCTATTCACTGATCATGATGTACAGGACAAGGAAATTGGAGCCTGAAACAGTTGATGCCCGAACCATATCTGTTTTCGGGGAGAACTCTCTGAATTTTCCCGATGGCCTGTTTTTCGATAAATCGCATACCTGGGTCTTTATGGAAAAGAACGGGCAGGTGCGGACAGGTGTCGATGACTTTCTTCAGCACATTACGGGCCCCATCACCAGAGTAAAATTAAAGAAACCGGGCGACAGGGTCAGGAAAGGAGAATCATTCATTTCCCTGATCCAGCAAGGCAAACAACTGGAAATTCAATCACCGATTTCAGGGATTATAAGGGAACATAATACCGGATTAACAGAGACCTCAGAAGCAATAAATAAGGCTCCCTTTTCCGATGGCTGGGTATATGTGGTGGAGCCGGTGGACTGGTTGAAAGAGATCCAGTCATATCTTATGGGGGACAAATACCTGGAATGGTTAAAAACTGAATTTTCCAGATTGAAAAATTTCCTGGCCACCGGCTTAAAACCTCTAAAAAAAGTTAATCCTGAGCTCATATTGCAAGATGGCGGCGAAATAGCAGACGGAGTACTGGAGTGCTACGGTCCTGAAGCATGGGAAGAATTTCAATCCGGGTTTTTACATTCAGAAAGATTAGGATAAGTATTCGTTCATTAACAAAGTAATCAACTTACTATATTGACAATGGGAATAAATCGACGAAATTTTTTCAAAGTCCTTGGTCTCACTGGTGTATCACTGGGAACAGGCGGCAAGCTTTCTGCCATGCCTGATAAAGGAAATGATAAAGAATTCAACGCTATTCTCTATGACGCAACCCGTTGCGGAGGATGCCAGACTTGTGAACTGGTCTGTGCCTGGGAACATGGTTTGCCTGAACCTGACGTTAAGGATGTCCCGGTAGCAGGAGTCCTTCGGAAAACAAATGAAAACAGACGGTCTGTGATAAATGCATATGAGACTTCACAGGGTGAAGTATATGTAAAAAAACAGTGCATGCAATGTAACCAACCTGCCTGTGCTTCAGCCTGCCTGACCAGGGCAATGTTTAAAACTGAGGAGGGGCCCGTGATATGGAGGGGAGACAAGTGCATGGGTTGCCGATACTGCATGGTCTCATGTCCCTTTGATATGCCTAAATTTGAATATAACAGCCCGAATCCTAAAATTGAAAAATGCAACATGTGTTTTGAAAAGATAGTTGAGGGTGAACTTCCGGCTTGTGTTGAGAATTGTCCGGCTGAGGCGCTTGCATTCGGAACAAGGAGGGAGTTGATAGCTGAGGCTCGCCGGAGGATTCATGATGATCCTGATCTGTATTATGATGGTATTTATGGTGAGCATGAGGCGGGTGGGACTGGATTTTTATATCTCTCACCTGTCCCTTTCGAAGAGCTGGGATTCAATACTTCGATACAGGACAGGCCTTATCCTGAATTAACAAAAGGATTTCTTTATAGTGTGCCCACAATATTTGTGTTGTGGCCCGCATTTTTACTGGGATTATATAATGCAACCAGGAATAACTCAAAAAAGCCGGACGACAATGAATAATGAAGGCAGAACTGGTAGCAAATCTCTGGCTTCTGAGCTCAGACCCAGGTGGTCGTTTCTTACTCCTTTTAATATTATTTCTTTTCCAATCATGATCCTTGGCATTGTGTTAATAGTCATTCGCTTTGCCAGAGGTATCGGTTCCATTACCAATCTAACCCAGGAAGTACCCTGGGGGCTGTGGATAGGTTTTGATGTAGTTACCGGTGTCGCTTTTGCCGGTGGAGCCTATGTGATTACATTTTTAGTCTATATACTAAATGTTAAGAAGTACCATTCGATTGTAAGAGTAACCGTATTGAACGGATTCCTGGCCTACGTATTCTATGCGGGAGCCCTGCTTCTTGATCTTGGACGTCCATGGAATGTAATCAACCCGATTATTGGGAACAGTTTCGGTGTCAGCTCAGTTCTTTTTCTTGTAGCCTGGCATTTTCTGCTCTATATGATAGCCCAGTTGATAGAATTCTCCCCCGCCATTGCTGAGTGGCTGGGAGCCAGGAAGGCAAGAAAGGTACTCTCTGGCATGACCCTTGCTGCAGTGATTTTTGGTATTACACTTTCCACTTTGCACCAGTCAGGATTGGGTGCGCTTTACCTTATGGCCAAAGAAAAGATACATCCCTTATGGTATTCTGAATTCATTCCGGTTCTGTTCTTTGTATCCAGTATTTTCGCTGGCCTGTCTATGGTTATTTTTGAAGGATCGATCAGCCAGAAAGTATTTTTCAGGCAAATCAGTACTGAGAATCAAAAGGCTCATAAAGGGATACTTCATGGATTGTCAAGGATATGTGCCTTTACTCTCTTTGTTTACTTTTTCCTTCAATTGCTGGTATTTCTTCACGGGAAGCACTGGGATTTGCTTGGTACACCGATGGGTTACTGGTACCTGACCGAGATGCTGGGATTTGTTCTTCTTCCTATGGTGCTCTTTTTCTACAGTTACAGAAAGCAAAATATTTTCATGATAAAGCTTTCAGCCGTCATGACCATGATCGGTGTAATTATTAACAGGCTGAATGTTACGGTTATTGGATTTAAATGGGATGCTGCTGCCCACTACTATCCTTCGTGGATGGAGATTGTTGTGACACTGACGGTCCTTTTTATCGAGATCTGGATCTTCAGGTGGATAGTAAAGCGTTTACCGGTTCTCAGTGAACCGCCAGCCTGGGCAAGGGAAAATAAGTAACTGGCAACTAAGTTTAATAAGGGAATAAAAAATTTTATAACATGGACGGATTTACCTATACTAATATTTTTGATACCAAAGGCATTGAATACCTGGTAGTAATAGGATTCCTGCTTATAATCATTCCTGTTTGGATACTGATAAACAGGCCACTGAGCCTGAAAGTGAAGGTCAGGGAAGCGGCCGGAATATTGACAGAAAATGTACTGCGCATACCGCAGGGAATATTCCATGGTAAAAACCATACCTGGACCTTCCTTGAAAAGTCAGGGCTGGCAAGGGTAGGAATAGATGACCTGTTGCAGCACATTACAGGGAGGATAGAACTGGAATATCTTCACGACGCGGGAAAACATATCAGTAAGGGAGATCTTATTGCACGGATTATGCAGGATGGCAAACACCTGAATATAACATCACCTGTTTCCGGTGAGATACAAGAAGTTCATACTTCACTGATTACAGATCCCGGAACGATTAATGAAGATCCTTATGGTTCAGGCTGGTTATATAAGATCAAGCCAAAAAGGTGGCTTGACGAAACCTTTTCCTGTTACCTGGCCGGTGATGCTGCGGATTGGCTAAAAAAAGAATTGGCCAGATTCAAGGATTTTATGGCTGAAGCACTGAGCCACCGGTCACCAGAATTATCATTTATAGTCATGCAGGAAGGTGGTGAACTGTCCGATAATCCGCTTTCAGGAATGAATGAACCAATCTGGAATGATTTCCAGCAGAAGTTTCTTGATACTTTAGGCGAATAAGTGTAAATTGAAGGGAAATAGATGATCTAAAACGTTGCAACCATGGCTGGTCCTGGCTTTAGCTTTTCAAAGAAATTACTTGAAGGGAAACAGGTCAGGCGTTTCGTAAGATTCAGGTCTTCAATTTACGGTCGCGTTGTGCTGATAAGTGCAGGTTCCTTAATCGTCCTGTTTGTTTTATTTAACCTTGTTTTCAGGTCGGTATATGTCGAGTTTTTCAATAGGACCATTCGCCAGAATGGTGATAATATCAGTTCTATTGTCGAAGGTGCGTTATATTTCTCCATGCTGGAGAATGACAGGGGTATGCTCCAGCGGACGCTTGATGTTATCAGTACCATGTCTGACATCGACGAAGTGAATATGTATGATGACAGTGATTATCTTGCCTATTCAACCGTCTCAACCGAACTGGAGAACCGCGGAAATCCTAACTGCAACGAATGTCATGCCGATCTGGGATCCATGTTTTCACACACGGATAAAGCATACAGGGTTATCATGGACGTACCGGATTGTGGAATTTACCAGAATCCAAACGGGAGCAGACATTTACTGATCAGAAAGCCAATCCTGAATGAACCTTCCTGTTATACGGCAGCATGCCATGCACACGCTGAGAATGATGTGGTACTGGGATCACTTCTTATCAATCTGCCACTGCTGGACCTGGATACATTTGTCGATGAATCATCCATGGATTTTCTAATCCTTGCAACATTGATAACAACTTTACTGGTAACTTTCCTGATCATTTTCACCAGGAAAAGAATTAAAAATCCACTTAATTCAATCATCGAGGCAAGCGCAGCTGTATCGAAAGGGAATAATGACATCAGGCTGGATATTAAGCCTGGCCTCCTCGATGATATGAGACAGGTTTCGCTTGCCTTCAATAATATGCTTGAAAACATTGATTCGGCAACAAAGGAATTACAGAACTGGTCACAGCAGCTTGAATATAAGGTTCAGAAAAAAACCGAGGAATTGTCTGAAGCACAGAACGAACTGATCCATGTTGAGAGAATTGCCTCCCTGGGCAAACTTTCATCTTCTGTGGCACATGAGATCAATAATCCTTTATCTGGGATTTTGGTATATACAAAGCTGATATATAAGCAGTTAGATAACACTGAGTTTTATCATTCAAAAAAAGAATCCATTCTGAGAAACCTGAAATTAATCGAAACTGAAACCAAACGGTGTGGCGACATTGTAAGGGGTTTACTTGATTTTTCGCGACAGGATCGCGATGATTTCGAAGTATCAAACCTGCACCAGCTTCTCAATGAGACATACGATTTAATGACCCATTCCATCAAAATCGCAGATATTCATTTTTCTACCGACTATAATGCAGTCTCCGACCTGGTCTTTTGCAGTCCAAACCAGGTGAAACAAGCGTGTATTGCTTTGCTGGTGAATGCCTCAGAAGCACTTCAGGAACAGGGTGAAATTAAAATAAAAACATATAATCCGGACAAAGATCATATCAGGGTTGATATTTCAGATAACGGACCGGGGATCGCCCAGCAGGACCTTCCTCATATCTTTGAACCCTTTTTCTCAACAAAGCGAGAGGCCAGGGGCATCGGCCTGGGACTTTCGATTGTTCATGGAATTGTTGAAAATCATAAAGGCCGGATTGAAGTCGATTCAGAACCGGGGATTGGGACTACTGTATCAATTATTCTACCCTTATCTGAAAATTTATAAACTATATAAAATGCAGAAAAAAGTTTCCATATTGATCGTTGATGATGAGGAATCTGTCAGGGATTCACTCTACAACTGGTTCATTGATGACGGATACGATGTTGAATGCGCAGAAGATGCCAAAAGAGCATTGTCCATTCTTGATGAGAAGGATATTGACATTGTACTTGCCGACATTAAAATGCCTGGAATGGATGGAATGGAATTACACAAACGCATCAAAACACTTTCCAGGGAGCCCATTTTCATTTTCATGACAGCATTTGCTTCTGTAGATACTGCAGTCAAGGCCCTGAAAAACGGGGCATTCGATTATGTAACCAAGCCTTTCGATCCGGATGACCTGTCTCATTTGATCAGGAATGCTGCAACACAGGTGGTTTTAAAGGCCGAAAACGAGAATCTGAAGAAAAAGATCACTTCCCTTGTTGATGTGGACGAGATCATTGGAGAAAGTGATGCTTTGAAGGATGTTTTAAGCGAAGTTGAAAGTGTCGCACAGTCCAATTCTTCCATAATCATCTGTGGAGAAAGCGGAACAGGGAAGGAATTAATTGCAAGGGCTATCCATTTCAACTCTCCGCGGAAATATTTTCCAATGGTCAGCGTTCATTGTGGTGCCCTGACTGAAAGCCTCCTTGAAAGTGAATTATTTGGTCATGAGAAAGGTGCCTTTACAGGGGCATCTTTTAACCGAAAAGGTAGGTTCGAGATGGCTGACGGTGGTACGATCTTCCTGGATGAGATCGGTACTATTTCGCCTAAAATGCAGATTGAACTTTTGCGGGTACTGGAATCCAAGACTTTTGTCCGGGTAGGCGGCAATAAGGAAATAAGTTCTGATTTCAGGGTTATATGCGCTACCAACAGGGACCTGAAGAGTATGGTAAAAAACGGTACTTTCCGTGAAGATCTCTACTACAGACTGAATGTGGTGACCATCAGGATCCCTCCCTTGCGGGACAGGCCTGAGGATATTCCTCTGCTTGTTGATCATTTCATCAGGAAATATTGCATATCGATGAGCAGGGATATTATATCCATTGAACCGGCTGCCATGAATCACCTCGTAGAATTTGAATTTCCCGGTAATGCACGTGAACTTGAGAATATGATCGAACGTGCCATCGTGATCGGTAACGGGAAGGAGATCAGGTTAAAAGACCTCCCAATGGGAAAGGAGGTTATCAACAGTTCAATTGAAAGCCTGGAGGACCTTGAAATAAAGCATATAGTAAAAATCCTTAATAAATATTCGTGGAACATATCCAGGTCTGCAAAAGCATTAAATGTCGACAGGGCTACCCTCTATAACAAGATTAAAAAATATGGACTGAAGCAGGAGTGATTTGATTGGATAAGCAGAACATCATATTAATCGTTTGCGGTCATTTTGAAAAGAGTCTGACAGCCAGGATTGAAAAAGATATTGAGCGCACGTTTCATTATCCCGTATCAGGTAGTAAATGTAACCTGGAAATCAGCCGTTTCTATAATCCGGGCCGCCGCCAGTACGATGCCAACGATCTGTTGGAGGTCGTTTCAAATTCATGCTTTCCAGGCTCGTTTAAGACAATGGGAATATTCAGGGTTGATCTTTATATTCCTATTCTGACCTATATATTTGGCCAGGCTGAATTAAACGGCAATACAGGGATCGCTTCCATGTACCGCCTAAGAAATGAGCTATATGGACTGGAACCTGACAACAGGCAATTGACAGAACGATTCAGCAAGGTTGTCATTCATGAACTCGGGCATATGTTTGGCCTGATACACTGCAATTACCCGGTCTGTATAATGCGTTCCAGTACATACGTAGAAGACCTGGATCAAAAAGAGATCCGTTTCTGCCATACCTGCCAGGAAGAACTGGCCCTGAAAATGAGGACAGGATAGAAAAGATTCTATGTTGTGGCAAAAGCCTCATCTGGTAAGGGCCTCTGGCTTTCCGGCAGTTTACCCTTGTTATCGCGGATTGATCGAGGATAGGTTTGGAGAATTTTTCCTGCCCGATAACCTGCTAAAAGGCAGCAATGAATCATCTTTCCCCAAAAAAATAATCCTCCAGCATTGCACACAGGGTATGATATACCGGGACATGTAATTCCTGGATGCGGGGTGTGTTATCAGCCGGAACCCGGATGCAAACGTCACAGTGATCCGCTAATTTTCCTCCCTTTTTACCAGTTAATCCTACCACTTTGATTCCTTTTACATGTGCTGTGTAAACGGCGTTTAAAACATTTTTTGAATTTCCTGATGTGGATATAGCAATTAATACATCAGCCGCAGCACCGTAACCAACGACCTGTTGGGCGAAGACCAGGTCGGCAGATTCATCATTGATTATCGCAGTTGTTAAAGAAGATTGAGATACCAGGGAAATGGCTGCTAATGCAGATTGCAGGCGGTTGGCAAGATGTTCGCCTTCCACACCATAGGATTGAGAAAAATTTCGTTTTATATCCTCCGGAAGTGGCCTCTGCAGATTGAATGTTTTCATAAGCTCGCCCACCAGGTGCTCTGCATCTGCAGCAGATCCACCGTTGCCGCAGGCAAGTATTTTTCCTCCGGTTTGATAGGAGGATCTGATTAATTCGAATGCGGTTGAAATGTCAGCTTCGCACTGAGCAAGGATAGGATAATTATTGATAAGCTGGTCAATCATGGTCATTATTTATGAACAACTAATTTATTATTTTATTGGGCTAAGCCCAATTTTTTTTATCCGTTTTAATTCCGTTGGTTAAATCCATCGGCCATCGATCTCCAATGGCAATCGATTCAGGGATTTTGTACAAATACTGAAAAATGGACACTCCCATAACGACGGATCTCTTTGAAATTATCGTGACTGTTAAAGTTGTGTTTTTTACCATGTTCCAGGATGAACCACCCATCGGATACCAGTATTTCTGCCATAAAAACTGAATCAGGGACCGTTTCCAGGCCTTCCAAAAAATAAGGAGGGTCCGCAAATATTATATCATATTTTGAGATCAACGAAGGTAAAATCCGGAAAACATCCTTGTGATAAACCTCGATATTCCCGAAACCCATTGATAAAGCCTTCGATCTGATAAAGCCAGCATACCTGGGGTTGATCTCAACCATATCCACCTGCCTTGCTCCCCTGGAGGCAAATTCATAACCTATGCTGCCGGTACCTGAAAAGAGATCAAGCACAGCCAGTTCATTAAAATCAAAATAATTTGCCAGGATATTGAACAGTGCTTCTTTGGCGAAGTCTGTCGTAGGCCTTGCCTTGAAATGTTTAGGAACAGGGATGTATGTCCCTTTATGTGTACCACTTATAATCCGCAAGAATAGAGATTAAAAAGGTTGATAAATTGACGGGCCAGAACAGTATTAATATTGGCGGAATACTGAAATTGATCATCAGGTGAGGCCAGTTGAACCGATCTGATATATTTCTTAATAATTCCCATTGTCCCGGGATCCTTATTGACCAGTCCCGACAACACAATCCCGGTTTCTTTTGTATCCAGTTTCAATTTATCGTATACATGAAGAACAAAGTAAATAATGTCTTTTTCATTCCGGTATAGAAATGAGTTGTGCAACAATAAACTGCTTCCGTCGAATACCAAAATATCAAAAAATTTCTCCTGGAAATTAGCATATACCTTTGTGCCATGATCATTAATTCCTTTCAAACAGTAATCAATAAATGGTGTAGCCTGGTTGAAAAACTTTATCCTGGGATGAAACCTGATAAAGGTATTGGCAATTTCATGATGAATGGGGTAGATCAGGTATGCATCTAATGGGTCAAGGTGGTCGGCATGTAATTCATCCAGGTCTTCTAAAACCTGGTTAAATTCGAAATAGGTCTTTAAATTATCTTTATTATACAATGCAGAGGGCAGGAGTGTGGTCCTTGAATTTTCCCAGATACAAAATATATCTTTGTAATCTCCCTTCAGAAGGTCATCTTCGCTGATAACCTTATTCAGATGTTCAGGGTATTTAAAAACCGGCACGTCATTCCCGATTGAAATATGATTAAGGGCCAGATACTTGCGGGCCCTGGTGTCGAAGATAGAAAAAGAAAGTCCATCCAGGCTAGCCTGAATGGACAAATGATAAAAAGGCTTATTTATTGGGTCTAGTGATTCATCAATTAACCTGATGTTATCCATCTATCAGGGAATTACTCCCAGTTCCCTGCGTTATTGGTGGCTTCGGTTAATGAACCAACCCTCAAACCCGGGTAACCGGTTATTTTTTCTCTTTCTTCAGTGTAATTAATTACCAGCTGAGGATCCAGACGAGAGAGCAGAATTCTATACGGAACCTTTGCTTCAAAAACCGGGACCCTGACCTTTGATCCTGTAATGATCCACCCGGCGCCCAGAGCAAACTCCTGAGATCCGGCATAAGGAATATATCTAATCGAGTCGATTGGATAAACGCTTGTAAACAGTGAATCCAGTACACTCACCTTAACTGTATCCCTGCTGATGAGGCCCTTTTTAACCGCCTGCTTCTCTGTCATCCCTGCCTCCAGCAAGCTGTCCGGGATACTACCGATGGCTTTTACTACTGAAAACCTACCTTCTTTAACGAAGGTGATCAGGGAATCAAAGTCTCCCGTATACCTTGAGTATTCTGACTTGAAAGCAACTTGTGCAGAACGGATATCTTTTAGCTTTTGGATAGTGGCTTGCTCAATGACCAGTTTTTCCTTATTGAAACTGATGGGTTTCATAATACTCCTATACAGAAGATAACCCAGTACTATAATGACTACGAGTAAGACGATCTGGATGACTGCTTTCATGTGATATTTATTAGAAAGTTTGGGTTTGGCTGCAAATTTAAAAGAAAAAATTAAATATTTGATTTAAATTACAGCCAATTATTTACAGGTATGCTAAAAAGGCACATCGCTGATCTTCTGAGGGAAAATTTCGATTACATATTTACTGAGAGTCAGGAAGAATTAACCGGTGGTCTGGGAGGTTTTATTGCTGATCCTGACCAGGATCAGCTTTTCCTGATAAAAGGATATGCGGGTACCGGTAAAACCTCACTCGTCAGATCCCTGGTTAAAACGTTAGACCAGGTGAATTTGAATTATGTGCTGATGGCTCCAACTGGCCGTGCAGCAAAGGTATTGTCGGCCTATGCTGAAAGACCGGCATTTACTATCCATAAGAAAATTTATATCCAGAAATCAAACCAGGACGGGATAGGGGTATTCACCCTCGACAGGAATCTTCATACGAAAACATTTTTTATAATCGACGAGGCTTCCATGATAACTAATGAATCACCGGATAAGAGCATTTTCGGTTCAGGCAGGGTGCTGGAAGATTTAGTAAAATATGTAAAAAATGATAAGAATTGCAAGCTTATCCTGATCGGTGATGCTGCTCAATTACCCCCGGTTGGGTTGAATGTGAGTCCCGCACTGGATGTTAAGGTATTAGAAAACCTGGGATACTCTGTTCAGGAAGCCTTTTTATCCGAGGTGATAAGGCAATCTGCCGATTCCGGGATCTTGCTAAATGCCACCTACCTCAGGAATCTTCTCGGGAAGGGGCAAATTAAACAACCTGAATTTTCTATCAGGAATCATGACGATATTCTTACTCTGTCGGGTGGCGATTTCCTGGAAGAACTGGATAATGCCTACCAGAGATTCGGACAGGATGAGACCATCATTGTGACACGATCAAATAAACGTGCGAACCAGTTCAACAAGGCAATAAGAAATCAAATCCTTTGGCGGGAAGAGGAGATTGCGGAAGGGGATTATGTCATGGTTGTTAAAAACAATTACTTCTGGCTGGAAGATGACCAGCCTACTAATTTTATTGCTAACGGGGACATTGCAGAAATCCTGCAGATAGAAGCATACCAGGAACGATACGGATTCAGGTTCGCCGATGTAGTTTTGCGGTTTCCCGACTACAATGACCTGGAGATATCGTGCAAGATCATCCTTGACAGCCTGATGATTGATTCCGCATCACTCGGCCAGGAAAAGAACAGGGAGCTTTACATGAGCATTATTGAAGATTTTCCCGACATTAAAGCCAAGCGCAAGCAATATCTGGCAGTAAGGGAGCACCCATTCTACAATGCCCTGCAGGTCAAATTTGCCTATGCCGTTACCTGTCACAAAGCACAGGGGGGGCAATGGGAGGTAGTATTTCTCGACCAGGGATATATTTCAGAGGAGATGATCAATGTGGAATACATCCGGTGGCTCTATACTGCTTTTACCAGGGCCACCAAAAGACTATACCTGGTAAATTTTCACTCCAGGTATTTTAAAGAATGAATCCTGTGAGCGCATTGGCTTCGCCGAACTCAGGAACTCGTTTCCCCATAGCTTGCTGCGGGGTTAGCGTGCGTTATAAAAAATATATATAAAGGATCGATGATTCCTCGTCCCGAGCAATCCCCCCCGAGTGCTCGGGGGGGCACGGCGGGGCGAGGAGAGTCAATGTGAAATTTAAATAGATAAAATTATGAAATCCTACCGCAAAGAACTCTGGTTTGAAATCCGACAACGACGTCAGCTTATCAATATCACTCCTGAGGTAAATAACGCTCTTCAGGAATCAGGTGTTAAAGAAGGCTTAGCACTCATAAACGCGATGCACATATCAGCAAGCGTATTCATTAATGACGATGAATCAGGACTGCACCACGACTTTGAAGTATGGCTCGAAAAACTCGCACCTGAAAAACCCTATTCCCAATACAAGCACAATGGCTTTGAAGATAATGCAGATGCCCATCTCAAACGCACGATCATGGGCCGGGAAGTAGTGGTAGCAGTTTCAGATGGAAAGCTCGATTTCGGTCCGTGGGAGCAAATCTTCTACGGCGAATTCGATGGTATGAGAAAAAAGCGGGTGCTGGTTAAAATAATCGGGGAATAGCAAGCTCTGTAAACAATTTTTAAAAGTTACTCAGATTGCCGGTTAACATCATTTTCTGGTTTATCCTCTTCAAACCTGAATACCCATGCATACGAACATGGAAGATGAGTATACAGGTTCTCGGGGAACAGGATATTCAATCCCCACGATGAATTAAACCAACCAAGTTCAGCATGGTGCTATGCAATCCCGAGCTCATCTTTAATCTTTTCTATTTTCTCAGTCAGCGCGGCAATAGACGATTCATAATCTTCGGGATGCTCCAATTTGCCTTTCACGCTGAAATAGAATTTTATCTTTGGTTCAGTACCGGAAGGCCGGATGGATATCTTGGATTGGTCTGCCGTAACATACTGCAATACATTGGATACGGGCAGACCCGTATTTTCTGTTTTCCCGGTAACTGTATCCAGCTTAACTTGTTTAAGGTAGTCATAAGTACAGGTCACATCCGAACCACCCAACTGTCCGGGAGGCTCATTCCTGAACCTCTCCATCATCGCTTTAATTTCCTCGGCGCCAGACTTGCCCTTTTTATAGATCGACATCAGGTTTTCATGATACAACCCAAATTCCTGGTTGATCCTGAGGAGCAGCTCATACAAAGACAAACACTGGCTTTCAGCCCATGCGGCAGTTTCAGCGATAAGCGCACAGGCCATAACTGCGTCCTTGTCCCGCACAAACTCACCCGACAAATAGCCATAGCTTTCTTCCCCCCCGCCAATGAATCTCATTTTTCCTTCCAGTTGACGAATGATGTCGGCAATGAATTTGAAACCGGTGAGCACATTATAAACTTTAACATTGTGTTTATTAGCTATATCCGCCAGCAATTCAGTGGTAACGATAGTTTTCACTATATATTCCTTCCCGGATAAGTTTCCTTTCTCTGACCACCTGCGAAGGAGATAATAAATGAGCAATGCCCCGGTCTGGTTTCCGTTCAGCAAAACCAATTTCTTATTCAGGTCTCTTACTGCTATTCCTACCCTGTCGGCATCCGGATCGGTTGCCATCACCAGGTCTGCACCTACCTCTTCGGCTTTCTCCAACGCCATAGCCAGTGCAGCCGACTCTTCAGGATTTGGGGAAATAACCGTTGGAAAATTACCATCCACCACATCCTGTTCCGGTACATGATAAATTTGTTTAAACCCAAATTTTTTAAGCGACATCGGGACCAGTTTTACTCCCGTTCCATGAATGGGAGTGTAGACAATCTTAATATTCGAATATTGCTTTACTATATCAGGGGATAACGACAATTCAGAAACTTTCTCAACATATATATCGTCGAAGGACGGATCAATCATCTTTACCTTACTGCCATCTCCTTCAAAAAGGACCTCATCAATGCTTTTAATATTATTTACCTCATTGATGATATTCTTATCATGGGGACTGATTATTTGTCCCCCGTCTTCCCAGTACGCCTTGTATCCGTTATATTCTTTCGGATTGTGTGAGGCGGTGATGACCACCCCTCCCTGGCACTTGAAATAACGTATTGCGAACGACAACTGTGGTGTGGGCCGGAGATTATCAAAAAGGAAGGCCCTAATCCCGTTATGTGAAAATATAGCTGCAGTCGTCTCAGCATACAACCTGCTGTTGTTCCTGCAATCATGAGCAATGACCACACTTATCTCTTCCCGGTCCTTAAAACATTCCTTCATATAGTTGCACAATCCCTGGGTAGCCATGCCAACCGTATAAATATTCATCCTGTTGGTCCCGACTCCCATGATGCCCCTCAAACCACCTGTCCCGAATTCCAGGTTACGGTAAAATGATTCGATGAGCTCATTTTCGTTATGTTCAAGCATCTGCCTGATTGAATCTTTCGACTCATCATCGATATTGCTTTTAAGCCAGGCATTGGCCTTTTCTTTGACAGATTGAAGGATGGATTCTTGTCCCATAATTATTAAATATTACAAAGTTGCGAGTTACGAGTTAAGAAAAATTATTGTATCTAATTTGGCATTTAGTTATCAACCTTGCAAACCGTTGGCTGAAGCCAATGGCAATTGAACCTGGAACCAGCAAACTAACCGCCGTTCTCCATTAGTTCATCACAGCATTTCTTAAGGCTGTGGGTCCAGTGCGGGATTTCTATATCCAGCCATGACTTAATCTTGTTCTGATTCAGGACACTATATAAAGGCCTTATGGCAGCCGTGGGATAATCTTTTGTCCCAATCGGTTCAATCCTGCAGTCGAGTCCTGTGTAATCGATGATCTTACTTGCCATATCAAACCAGCTGCAAACACCTTCATTCGAATAGTGTAAAAGTTTATGGACAGGCGGTCCGGTCTGCTTTTTAATTATGACAATAACCACCTCTGCCAGATCAGCAGCAAAGGTTGGAGAGCCTGTCTGATCGTTTACAACTTTTATCACATCCCTCTCCTTCGCCAGCCTGATGATCGTCTTAACAAAGTTATTGCCAAATGATGAGTATAACCAGGAGGTCCTGATAACTATCCCGGTTTGCATCCCGTGTATATATTCTTCTCCTGCATATTTGCTTTTACCATAAACGGACAACGGATTGGGTTTGTCTGTCTCCAGGTATGGCCTGTTTAAAGATCCATCAAAAACAAAATCGGTAGAGAAATGGATGAGCTGAATATTCCTTTCCATGCATTCCCGGGCAATCAGCTGAACGGCTTTGAGGTTCAACTCATATGCTTTTTCTTCCTCTGTTTCAGCCTGGTCAACAGCGGTGTAAGCGGCACAATTAATGATATGATCCTGCGGATTTTTATCGAGGAATTTTTTTAATGCACCGGGATTTGTGATATCCAATTCTTCGATATCCGTAAAACAAAAATCTATCGCTGATTCTTTG
>CAYZEZ010000079.1:0-17477 GCA_964477295.1 uncultured Bacteroides sp.
ATACGAGATCTCTACAATCCTGTCGGTGGCTATGTTGATGCCTGTAGTTTCAAGATCAAAAAATATCAGTGGATTTTTTAGTTGTAATTCCATGGTTAAGAAGTTACCAGTTGTGGGATACTAGCTGCGAGGTTGCATGGGAGGCAGGGAATTGGGCAGGTTTGGCAATAATCTTAAATAGCAGTCCACACTCAACACCCACACCCTCGACTCACGACTCACGCATTTATCATCATCGGCATCAGCAGCATGAGGACATCCTCCGACTCATTATCCTGCTCCGCCGGGACTAAAATTCCGGCCCGTGTAGGATCAGAAAGCTCAAGTATTATATCTGAAGAAGCAAGATTGGAAAGTATCTCCAATAAAAATGTGGATTTAAATCCTATCTCCATTTCATCGCCCTCATACTGGCATTTGATTCTCTCATAAGCCGAAATTGAAAAATCTATGTCCTGTGCCGAAACTGTCATCTGGTTTCCTGTAATCTGAAGCTTGACCAGATTGCTGGCCTGATTTGAAAATACAGAAACCCTTCTGAGGGTATTCAGAAACTCCTGTCTGTCAATCGTTAGTTTATTCGGATTTCCGGTAGGTATAACTGAATTGTAGGAAGGATAATTCCCTTCAACCAAACGACAAACCAGCTTGTATTCGGTCATTGAGAAAAATGCATTCTTGTCGTCAAACTCGAGCGTAACAATATTCTCTTCTTTAGGCAGAACATTCTTAAGCAAACTGGCAGGCTTTTTAGGAAGAATAAACGATGAATTCTCTGTTGCCTTGGTATCGGTCCTCTTATATCTTACCAGCTTGTGTGCATCGGAAGCCACAAATGTGAGGTCATCCGATGAAAGCTCAATAAATACGCCATTCATAACCGGACGAAGTTCATCATCCGCAGTAGCAAACAATGTATTGGAGATACCGCTGAGAAGCAGGTCCGGAGCCAGCTCAATACTCGCTTTCATATCGGGTTTAACAGCCGGCATCTGTGGAAATTCTCCGGCATTGTATCCCACGATAGTAAATTTTCCATTCTCAGAATTGATGATGATGGAAAGTTTATTCAAATCAATTTCGAAAGTTAACGGTTGTTCTGAAAACTCTTTTAATGTATCTGTCATTAACCTGGCCGGAATCGCAATACTTCCTTCATCCGTGGCATTTTCAATTCCCATGGTCGTCACCAGGGTTGATTCCAGATCGGATGCAGTGATCTCCAACTGGTTAGATTCCAACTTAAATAAGAAATTATCAAGGATTGGTAAAGTATTTTTTGTGCTTATCACCCGGCTCACTGCCTGCAGGTGACTTAGCAATTCAGTGCTTGATACGACAAACTTCATCAGAATTTATTTTAATTATTTGTCCTGGTAATTATTGATCCTGTTCAGAATAAGGTTATCAATTATACAAAAAAAAAGTCAGATGCTCTATGACCGCAGGGGCTTTTTTTTAATCGCCTGTAAAATAGTCAATCTTCTTTACAATCGGATCAAGCTCAACGTATTCGATTCTTGCCCATTCAGATTGATCAATCCATACAAACGCTTCATTCATATTGACATGGACTCCACCACTACTGTCGTAGTAAAATGCTGTATATGAATCTATTCCAAATATTTTGTTCCGTGAGTCGGTCAGCCTGATTTGTACTTCGGGTTCATCATCGCAAAACTCATCCGGCATATTTACCTCTGCACCATTCAGGTATCCGGCAAGCATAACTTTTGAATAATAACTTAAATAGCGCAGCACCTTATCCTGGTTAATATTCTCTATTTCGGTGCTGTCGGAGAAGGATAAAATTTTCGGAAAGGTACCTGCATCATTAATCAATTGAAAAGAATATTCGGGATGCCCGGTGAAAACACATTTGATGTACCGGATATCATCCGGCCTGAATTGAAAAAGAACGTTGCTCCGCCAAAAAGCAGTCTCCGTGTTAAACAGCACAGCAAGGTTCCTGTATTTTACTCCGGGAACCTCAACACGAAAAATTTCATTATCATTTTCATGGGTCATGTAGGTGTTGTCGGAATACAGGGTATCATGATAAACAATAAAAGATCGTAACACTTTTTTATAGCCGGCTATAATAATTTTCTTCCCGGACCGGTCAAGGGCATTGCCAACCTCTTCATAAAGTTCCGACTGAACACTTCCGGTTATTTTTATTCGGGACAGCAATACCAATAATCCCCTGACTTTCCCGCTGCCGGCCGCATATTTTCCGTTCACGATCCAGTTTTGCCCATCCCTGGTAAGGACTACATTCTCACTGTCTGATTCAATGGAGATAAACTCAATATCATCTGTATTTTCAATTCTGAATTCCTCAGAACTCCAGCCAATGCCTCCTGACCGATTCTGAATTACAAAATATCCAGCTACAAGAAGCAGTAAGAATAAAACGACAAATATGTATCTCGACTTTTTCAATGCTTCTGACTTCTGACTTCATCTTCCGTACATCCTTCTCCTGTTAATGTTGATCAGTAATCCAAATAGAATAATCAATGCAGATGGCAAAATCATATTTATCAATTTTATCATCAGGGCCGCATCCGTCGATTTTTTGCCATCGAGCAACCGCAACCTGAACTCCCTGCCCCGGAGCTGTATCAATCCTGACTGGTCGGTCAGGTAATTTACTGCATTCAGGATAAAATCCTTATTCCCGAATATCTGGGAAGAATACCTGTCGAAACCGAGTGGAAGGATCTCAATTCCCGACGAGGTGTTTCTTACATCATTCCGGATAATATCTCCATCTGAAACCACCAGCATCCTGGTGTAACTGCTCTTTTCAATGGTCTGCCCGGGTTTATTCATCACCCCGGCAGGTATCGGTCTGTTCGCGAAATCAGATCCAAATTTTCCTTCAAGTAAAACGGCCATGGGCAAGAATGAATTATTAAACTCCTGCTGTGCAGGACTCACATCTGTCATCCCGAGCGATATTTCAGCCGGGGCCTGTAACGTTCCGGAATAGGGTGATGAGGCAAGAAGGACGGTCTTTCTGATGTCCGGATCTTCTCCAACAGTATCAATCGTACTTGCAAACTCCAGTTTTACCCTATTCAGGCTCTTCGTAACAGGATGTTGTGCATCAGGAGCAACAATCGGGTAGAAATACCAGGGGCTCAGCTGCCAGTTGGGCTGGCCTCCCACCACTCCCCTGTTTACTGGTATAACATGACATTCTATGTCTTTTACAATGTTGGGATTTATCCGCACCCCGTACCTGAATAACTGGTCTTCAAGATTAAGGGGCCTGTAAAATGAAAATGTTGATCCGCCTATCAGGCTGTCAAGTGAAACCTCAACAAGGTCAAGGCACCACAGGACCGTACCGCCATTCATAATATACTGATCGATCACATACTTATCCTCTTCACTGAACCTTGATACCGGTTTTCCGACAATGATTGCCTTATAATCGTCCAGGCTACCATATAAACCCCCAATCACCCCCTGGTCCACCTGGTAAAAATTAGACAGCTCTTTCATGATATCACCAATGCTGTAACTGTCTAACTCACCGTGGCCTTCAATAAAAGCGATCTTCCCTACCTGCTCATTCCCCAGGTTCCTGATCATATTAATGAACTCATATTCAAGTGTCTGGATAGAATTATTCAGGTTTATCTCATGGTTCAGACCAGGATTGTTCTTTAAAAGGTTGATCCCTACATCAATCCCACCATAGGAGATAACAGCCCCTGGAAAAATGATTTTCTGGGTCGTGCTTCCATCCTTTTCTTTTACTTGTATGCTTGTGGGTTGCAGTCCCTTATCATAAAGCTCCGACATAATATTGCGTCTGAATGCAGCATCGGTTTCTTTGTTAACATCGAGAAACTCATATTCGATCTTCCGGGGTGCGTACCACCTGAATTCTTCCAGCAAATCCTCAATGGCAGATCTCATTCTGACGAACCCGGAGGGAAGCTCACCATCCAGGTATACTTGTATGAAAACAGTCTCACTCAAGTCGTTCAGGGCCTGTTTGGTAACCGGCGAAAGCGTGTATTTCTTTTCAGACGTAAGGTCAATCCGGTGATGAATAAAGCTCCCTATAATATTAATAAGTATAATAATTGAGAGCATTACCAGTAACCGGACCACATAATCCCTCTTTATCTTTTTACTGATATCAAGTATCAATCTTGCCAGGATCAGGAAGAGTGCGATCATGCTCAGGAAATATAATATATCCCTGGTATCCAGCACACCCCTGCTCATTGACCTGTAATGTTCGCTAATCCCGATATTCATAATCACCTTTTCAACTCCTGTGATCAGTCCAATGCTGGCTATAAAATCAAATCCCGTGAACAGAATGAAAATCACTATTAAAGATCCAATAAACGATACGACCTGGTTTTCGGAGATGGTTGAAATAAAAATCCCGATCGAAGCATAAATGCCAGCCAGAAAGATCAACCCGATATAGGATCCCCAGGTTCCGCCAATATCAATATTGCCCGGGGGACTGCCCAGCTTGGTGATAGTGATATAAAAAATGAATGTTGGAATGACTGACAGGAGGACCAGGACCATGGTAGCCAGCCACTTGGCAAAAACAATCTGCATCCCGGTCAACGGCCTGGTTATCAATAGATCGAGCGTCCCACTTCTTTTCTCCTCAGCAAACATCCGCATGGTAATAGCAGGAATGAGGAACAGGAATAACCAGGGGGCTATGATAAAAAGCGGCTCCAGCGAAGCATAACCATTTTCAAGTATATTCAGGTTATTGTTAAAAACCCAGATAAACAATCCATTCACTACCAGAAACACAGTCACCACGATATAACCTGTTAATGAACTGAAAAACGAGGTTATTTCTTTATTCAATAATGTCAGCATGCAGGATTAAATTTAAACGCACCAAAATAACGCTTTTTCGCTATCCTTCAAAGAGGCTAGTCGGGCAATAACCCGGCCAGATCAGGAATAAAAAAATAATTAATAATCTGTATGTTATCAAAGTAATATTGTAGTATCTGGGTGTAATGATAACCTTTTCTTGCCATATTTATTGCACCCTCCTGGCTTAAACCAACTCCATGACCATAACCTTTACCGTCAAGCATGAAATACCCATCCGAATATTTTATAGAGAAAAAACCAGAGTTTAATTCCCAATCTTCCCTGATCTTTGTGTACCGGATAGAATCATGTCCGGCATAATAATATTTTTTTCGGTGGACCTGACTGGCGGCTAAACCCTCAGGATCTTCATCATCCGGAATTTGAAAATCATTTTTTTGAAGGTATTGTATCCAATCTGTAGCTGCGATTCTTTTATTCCACCTGGCATGAGGCATGCCTGTGCTGAATGGATCCAATATAGGCTTCAGGTAGGGATGATTAACCAGCCATATTTGATCGGCCGCCAGCGTTTCACCGCCACTATTTGAATGAAAAACCGCCATGATGGGTATTGAATCCTTGTCGATAAGTATCATTCCGTTCGTAACCTCAACAGCAATTTCCAGGTCCTCACTCCACCTGTTCCTTCCTTTGTAAGCCTGACAGTGGGTTTCATCGCAAAGGTGATATCCTTCGTACTTATGTTTATTAAGGTTCCTGATTGCATAGGTCCTTCCAATAATGGCTTGCACCTTGTATAATTCAAGTGGTGCCGCAGGCCCCACTTCGGTTTCCACAACCCCCATCAGGTATCTTTCCAGGTCAATGACATTGATCAGCTGTATGCTGTTGAAAACAATATTGACCTCAAGGTGACCATAGTACTCCCTTCCTTCCATTACCGGTAAAACAGGTTTTATCCTGAGAATTGCATTATCATTTGCAGCTTTAAAAACCGCAGAGGATAAATTGTGCCATTCCCCATTTTTATCCCGGATCCAGAGCGAATCGTTTTCGACTGTTAAAAAGAGTTCTTCTTGCGGCAACAGGATATAATCAGTCCCCTGATCGTTTGTATAGGAATAGGACCCGGACACACATGTTACCAGCGCTGAATTTATCACATGAGGATGAAACAGGTTTATCCTGCAATAGACAGCCCGGCCTGATATTGAAATTAACAGGAGGTATGAAATGAATAGAAAAATAGGGCACTTCATACCACGAAATTAATAAAAAACAGTAATCAATTGCCGTAGGTTTTAACCGACGGGACCTGTTGAGAACTCACCGATCAAATCAAAAATGCGCTGGCCAAGGCGGCAGGAGGCGCCGGGAGAACCCAATGTTTTCCTCAATTCGCTGTATTGTTCCAGCATGGAATCCCTGTAGTCAGGATCGTTCAGTATCCTGTTCAATTCAACCGAAATATCCCTGGCAAGATTGAATTGCAACAATTCCTTCACAATCTCCTTATCCATAATAATATTAACCAGGGAAAAGAATTTGGGTTTAACAAAATGTTTGCCCACATGATAGGTAAATTTTCCAGCCTTGTAACAAACCACCTCGGGAACTCCCATCAAAGCCGTTTCCAGGGTAGCCGTCCCTGATGTTACAACAGCAGCTTCAGCATACTTTAAGAGGTCGTAAGTTTGCTCGTATAAGACGGGAACATTGCTGGAAGAACTAAATTTATTATAGTAATCCGGATCAATGCCCGGAGCCCCGGCTATTACAAACTGGTACCCGGTAAAATCAGGCATTATAGCCATCATTTCAGGAAGGCAAAGATCAATCTCCTGCTTTCGGCTGCCCGGGAGAACGGCAATAACCGGTTTGTCTGTGAGTTTGTTTTTTTCAGCAAATGCCGGCCTGGCATCCGGTTCTTTTATTTTATCAGTGATCGCATCCAGTAAAGGATTACCGTGATACTCCACTCTATAATCATGTTCCCTGTAAAAACTTACTTCGAATGGAAAAATGACAAACATCTTATCAACCACTTTCTTGATGGTCTTTATCCTGGAACTGTTCCAAACCCAGACTTTCGGGGAGATATAATAGAACACCTTGATCCCCAGCTTCTTTACATACGGGGCAATTTTAAGGTTAAATCCCGCCAGGTCAATCAGTATTACTACATCCGGCTGAAATTCCTTAATATCCCGCTTGCAAAATGAAATGTTCCTGGCTATGGTCCTGAATTTCAGGATTACCATGCCTATACCCATTAAGGCCAATTCACGATAATGCTTCACCAGGTAACCTCCCTGTGCTTGCATTTTATCCCCGCCCAGATAACGAAAGTTGGCATCAGTATCTGCCTGCAGAATACCTTTCATCAGGTTTGATCCATGCAGATCGGCTGAAGCTTCACCTGCTATCAGATAATACTTCATAGAAGGAATTTAATGATAACCATAATGAAGCCGACAATGAAGGTGCTTAATAGAACACCGCGTGCAGAGTATAAATAGTTCAACCAGATAAAGATCAGGAACACCAGGAGATTGGGGATGGCACAAAGGCTGATGATAGCACTCATCGTTTTCCTGGCCATCATGGTATTGATGAATTCGCTCACATCCATATAATCAAAACGGATCTTCCAGGCAATAAAAATTGTAATAACCGGTACAACTAAACCCAGGATTGCACCCAGCCAGATATTATTAAATCTTCCCTTCATGAGTGAATAATTTAAATCTTCATTTTCCTGAGCCAACTCTCAATCATACTAACTCAGGTTCCATTGCCTGAAATGATCTATCGCCTGGTATGAGGTCAGGTCAGTCTGAACCGGGACAATAGAAACATAATTATTATTAAGGGCCCATTCATCAGTGTCTTCAGCATTGGGTTCCAGGTTTGTAAACTCACCTGTCAGCCAGTAATAGGTTTTCTTCTGGGGATCAGTTCTCTTATCAAACTCTTCAATCCATACTCCCTTTGTCTGCCGGCATATCTTTACTCCTTTTATATCTTGTGAATTTTCTTTTGGGAAATTGACATTCAAGCAGGTCCCTGAGGGGATCCCTGAGGAAAAAGCTTTTTTTATAATATCACTGATATATTTAATAGTGCCATTAAATTCAGCATCCGGAGAATAATCAAGCAACGAAAAACCGATCGATGGTATCCCATTCAGACATCCCTCCAGGGCTGCAGCCATAGTACCTGAATAAAGGATGCTTGCAGAAGAATTTGAACCATGATTAATCCCTGATAATATTAAATCAGGTTTCCTGTCAAGCAGGGTATTAATGGCCAGCTTAATACAATCCACAGGTGTTCCGTTACAGCAAAGCAATGTTAAATTGGGCTCCTCTTTTATTGTTTTTACCCTGATGGGATGCTTGACTGTTATCGCATGTGACATTCCCGAACGGCTTTCTGCCGGAGCAATTACCATGACCTTCCCAAATGGTTTCACAACCTCGATCAATGCCAGTAATCCCTTGGCCTGGATGCCATCATCATTCGTTACCAGTATTAACCGTTCATTTTTCTCTTCCACAGGTTCATTTTTATTAAAGTACAAAAATATCATTTTATCCGGAGTGTTATTATGCATTTGATTAATCATTTATCCAAACCAGGTTTATAAAAAAAGTTGGTAATTCAGTAATCCCATGTAACTTCGTTATCCGGTAAAGGTTTTCTACTTTTTTACCTACTTTTGTTTTTTGACTATTTGATGATTATTTCACATATATGAAGATTTCTTACAACTGGCTGAAGGATTATATCGATATCGACCAGCCGCCCGATGAAATAGCAGATATTCTCACCAATATTGGGCTTGAGGTGGAGGGTATTGAAACTGTTGAGACTGTTAAAGGCAGCCTGAGGGGTTGTTTTATAGGGAAAGTCCTGACCTGCGAGAAACATCCAAATGCCGACAAACTCAGTGTCACCACAGTGGATATTGGTGAAGAAGAACCGTTGCCTATTGTATGCGGGGCACCCAATGTGCAGGCTGGGCAGAAAGTCGTGGTGGCTAAGATCGGGACCACCCTGTATAAGGGAGATGAGAGCCTTACCCTTGAAAAAATAAAGATCCGGGGAGAAGTCTCTGAGGGTATGATCTGTGCGGAAGATGAGCTTGGCCTTGGAGGTAATCATGACGGCATCATGGTGCTCGATCCGGAGGCAGAAACCGGACAGCCTGCAAAAGATTATTTCAATATACAAACCGATACTGTTATCGAGATCGGGCTCACACCAAACAGGATCGACGGGGGGTCACACCTGGGTGTTGCACGTGACCTGGCCGCCTGGTTCAGCCTGAATCAGCCCAAAACAGTTAAAAAACCGGATCTCCCGGAGATCCATGAGGATAATACGGACCTTCCGATCGAGGTTATCGTTGAAGATCACAATGCCTGTCCCAGGTATTCCGGGTTAACATTAACCAATGTTTCCGTTAAGGAATCGCCAGGCTGGCTTAAAACAAAATTATTATCCATCGGGCTTAATCCGATTAACAACATTGTCGATATTACCAATTTTGTCCTGCACGAGCTGGGACAACCACTTCACGCGTTCGACGCAGATAAAATAATTGGTAATCAGGTCATTATAAAAACTCTTCCGGGGGGATCATCTTTTATTACCCTGGATGAGATTGAAAGAAAACTCACAGCCGATGACCTGATAATATGTAATGCCAAATCCGGAATGTGTATTGCCGGTGTGCTGGGTGGAATAGAATCGGGTGTTACAGAAAAAACAAGGAACCTCTTCCTGGAAAGTGCTCATTTTAATCCTGTTTCTGTTAGAAAAACATCGAAAAGGCATGGGATCAATACAGATGCCTCCTTCAGATTCGAAAGGGGATCCGATCCAAACATGACAGTATTTGCCCTGAATCGTGCTGCCCGGCTGATTTGTGAGCTGGCAGGAGCAAAGATCTCATCACCCTTGATTGATATTTATCCCAAACCTGTTGAACCGTTTAAGGTGCATGTTCGTTTCGCTAATATCTCCAGGCTGATTGGAATAGAGATTGAAAAGACAACAATAAAAAAGATACTGGCTGCGCTGGAAATAGAAATAGAAAAAGAGACAGAGGAGGCGCTGGATGTACTGGTTCCGCCATACAGGGTAGATGTGCAGAGGGAAGCCGATGTCATCGAAGATATTCTCAGGATTTACGGATACAACAAGGTTGACCTGGCAGACACAGCATCAACAGTGTTTACACATTCAGAGAAACCTGACAAGGAAAATATTACAAATTATATTGCTAATTATCTGGCCGACAACGGTTTCAATGAGATAATGTCAAACTCTCTTACCAAAGAGGAGTACTTTCCGGATGCCACTAACACTGTGAAAATATTAAATCCCCTTAGTACTGACCTGAACAGGCTCAGGACAACCCTGTTTTTCGGAGGTCTGGAAGCCATCTCCTATAATATCAACCGGCAGCGAAACGACTTGAGATTCTTTGAGTTTGGTAATTGTTACTACTTCAATAAGGGCAGTAAAGGAGATGATATACTGAAGGATTATTTGGAAGAAGAACACCTGGCACTGTTTATTACCGGTAACAGATCAGCAGGAAACTGGATTGAGAAGGACCTTCATTCAAGTTTCTACCAGCTTAAGGCTTTCACTGAAAACCTGATGTTAAAGTTGGGATATAACCTGGATAAGCTGAAATTTGAAGAAGCCAACTCAAACTATATTGATGCCGGCTTGCGAATGTCATCCGGAAAAAAAGAACTCGTGGAATTTGGAGCAGTTGCCAGAGAATTCCTGGATCAGTTTGACATAAAATCAGATGTATTCTATAGCGAATTTAACTGGATCAGGGTAATAGCTTCGCTGAATGACCAGGACATCTGGTTTAAGGAATTGCAAAAATTCCCTGAAGTTAAAAGGGATCTGTCCATGGTTTTAGATAAAAGCGTTAACTTTGAGGATATCAGGAAGATTGCGTTCAAAACCGAGCAAAATATTTTAAGGAAGATTATCTTATTTGATGTCTATGAGGGGGGGAAAATTGAGCATGGGAAAAAATCTTATGCTGTCAGCTTTATTTTGCAGGACGAGGACAAAACGCTCACAGATAAATTGATCGATAAAACCGTTGAAAAACTTGCAACTGCTTTTGAATCGCATTTCAAAGCGCTGATCAGAAAATAATTCAATGAGATATAAATATATTTTCTAATGAATCGTATTGAAATTCTGAAAGGTAACATTACAACCGTCGAGGTGGATGCCATCGTTAATGCAGCCAACAAATCCTTACTGGGAGGAGGTGGTGTTGATGGAGCTATCCACCAGGCAGCAGGTCCTGGTCTGACTGATGAATGCAGATCATTAAATGGTTGTGGTACGGGTGAGGCCAAAATTACCAGTGGCTATAACCTGCCTGCCAAATTTGTTATTCACACAGTTGGTCCCATCTGGACCGGAGGCGGCCAGAAAGAAGAGGAACAGTTGGCAAACTGCTATCTGAACAGCCTGAGGATCGCTTCAAATATGAAAGTAAAAACAATTGCATTCCCAAATATCAGTACCGGAGCATACGGGTATCCAAAAGACCTTGCAGCCAGAGTTGCAATAAGCCAGGTACAAAAATACCTGGAAGAAAACGAGGATATTGAGAAAGTTTATTTCGTAATCTTTGATGATGAAAATATGGAGATCTACAATCGCATGCTGAACAAGTAAGTATTGCAAATAAGGAAAAATTCTTTAATTTTACTTCCGGAGATATACTGAGCCTTGATTACTAATTGATATTTTCCACTAAACCTAAGAGTAACCTGGCTGAATTTTTCAGCCAGGTTTTTTTATGGCCTGATCATTCTTTTTTATTTTTACAGACCGCAATTATTCTTTAACTGTATTTGATCATAAGAACCGGGATGCAAGCTAATCTTTCATATGAAGACCTTAAGCGAAGGATGCTTGAACTGGAACAGCTTCTCACTCATGCTGAAGAGCGTTATACCCGGTTAGTCGAAAACCTGAGCGAAGAATATGTGTTCTATTCCCGTGATAAAAGCGGGATGATCACTTACATTAGTCCTTCTGTTGAAAAGGTTTTAGGATATTCCCCTGAAGAAGCTTCCAGGAACTATAAGGAGTTCCTTACAAACCATGCCATGAACAAAAATGCCCTGGAGCATCTCGATCAAAGCCTTAAGGGTATAGTACAGCCTCCCTATTTAAATGAGCTCTACCACCGTGATGGCACCACCAGGATTTTTTACAATTCTGAAATCCCTATTCTCGACGAGAACGACAATGTGGTTGCTATAGAAGGTATTGCAAGGGATGTCTCCGAAACCCTCAGGACTGAAAAAGATCTGATTATACAAAAAGAGAGGTTCCGGTTGCTGGTGGAAACTATCGAGGAAGTATTCTGGATCCATGATCTGAAAAAAGACAAACTTCTTTATGTCAGCCCAAATTATGAAACGATTTATAAAAGACCGTGTGAGACTCTCTATAAAAATCCCGGGTCTTTTCTGAAAGTGATCCACACAGAAGATGTAGAAAGGGTGAAAAATGCTTATAAACAAATCGCCAGGGGGAAAGGGATCGACATGGAATACCGTATCATGCATCCCGACAACTCAATAACCTGGATTTGGTCCCGTTCATTTATTTTTCCGGATGAAAAAAAGAGGCCATCTCTGTCCATTGGAACATCTATGGATATCACAGAGAGGAAAAAGGCTGAACACGAAAAAACCTTACTTGCAGCCATCGTTGAAAACACCATTGATCACGCTGTTATCAAAGATCTTGATTTGAAAATTATTGCCTCCAATAAAGCCAACTACATTGCTGCAGGAAAAAAGAAGATGGTGGATGTATTAGGAAAAACGGATATCGACCTCTATGGCGATCATGAACATGTAAGGCAATACATGGAGGATGACAGGAAAGCGCTCAAGATGAAGAAAGGGGAAATAGTGGTAAATGAACAGCTTTTTATCTATCCTGATGGCAGTGAGATTCATTCCCAGGTAAAAAAATTCCCGGTATTCGATGAACAAGACCAAATATTAGGAGTAGCCAGTATATCACGGGATATTACTAATTATAAGAAAGCCCTTGCTGATCTGCATGACAGTGAAAGTAGATTCAGATTCCTGGTAGAAAATCAGAATGAAGGAGTTGGATTGTTGGATGATGAACTGAAATTTGTTTTTGTCAATGCCAGCGCTGAACTCATTTTTGGGGAGGTAAAAGGTAAAATGAACGGGAAACCATTGACACAGTTCCTACCTAAAGATCTGAGAAAAACCATTAAGAATCAGTTTCCGGAAACCGGCAAAGAAGATAAAAAAAGAATTGAGCTGGAGATAATACAGCATTCGGGCGAAACCAGGTTACTTGATATAACAATCAATCCACAGTTAAGGGATAGTAGGTTTATAGGCTTTTTTATTGTTTTTCGGGATATCACCGAATGGAAAAAAGCAGAGAAAGACCTGATATCATCCGAACATATTCTGCGCGAAGCCAATGCCGCCAAAGATAAATTTTTCTCCATCATCGCTCACGATTTGAAAAATCCTTTCAACTCGATACAGGGATTCTCCGATCTGTTGATAAATCATTATGGTTCATACGATAAAGATGAGGTATTGACGATGATTAAAATGATCCGTGAAGCATCGAGGCATGCATATGACTTGCTGGAAAACCTTTTACACTGGTCACGGGCACAGACCGGCAGAATTAAGTTCGATGCACATGATACCAACATTTATGAACTGGTTGAAAAAACTATGCTTTTGCTTGAAACAAATGCAAAAGAGAAAAATATTTATCTGATTAATAATGTAAATAAAAACACTCATGCATTCTGTGATCCAAACATGATCAGTACAGTGATCCGTAACCTGATCTCGAATGGAATTAAATTTACCAGGCCAGCAGGAAAGGTAACTGTCACCTCAAAACCAAAAGGTAAATTGCTTGAAGTTTGTATTACCGATAACGGAATTGGGATCGATGAGAAAAATACCGGGAAATTGTTCAGGATCGACACAAGCTTTTCTACATCCGGTACTGCCAATGAAGAGGGTACGGGCCTCGGGCTGATCCTGTGCAAGGAATTCACCGAAATCAATAACGGGACGTTGACATATAAAAGTACACCTGGTAAAGGGACAACATTTATAATCAATCTTCCCAGAACAACATAACTCTTAATTTTATTCCTGTTTATATGAATCGACTCAAATTTGCATTCCTCATAATTTTACTTTCTGGAATAAGTACACTTTCTTACGGCCAGAAAGACGAAAGCTTACTCTTTACTTTTGAAGAACACACAGGACCTGTTCTGGCAGCGGCATTTAGTGCTGATGATCAAATCATTGCATCAGGATCTGAAGATAAGATAATATACCTGTGGAACAGGTCAACCGGTGAAATAATAAAAACCCTGGTGGGGCATACATATAAAATCAGGTATCTTGAATTTTCTCCCGATGGCAAAAAACTAATAAGTGCAGCAGGAACACAGGTGTTTGTATGGGATCTGGAAAGCGGAACAAGGAGAAATATTCCCAAACACTTCACCCATGTCTGGAATGCAAGGTATAACGAAAAGGGGGATATGATTGCAACAACTACCCTTGAGAGTACATTCAGAATATGGGATGCAGAATCTCTCGAGGAGATTTATCTTTTTGATGGCCACAAAAAAAGCACTCTTGCAGTGGCTTTTAGTCCGGATAATTCTATTATAGTCAGCGGTTCACTTGACAACACACTGTGCTACTGGGATATGGAAACTAAGGAAGAGATCAGAAGCATAACCGCACACGGGGGAAACATCTATTCCGTCGATTTTAGTCCAGACGGCAAATTGCTCGTCAGCACATCAGAAGATGAGACAGTAAAACTTTGGGATGCAGAGACAGGAAAAATTAACCGGCTGCTGTCCGGGCATCAGTACGCAGCAATGTTTGCAAGGTTTAGTCCCGACAGCAAATATCTGGTTACCGGTTCATATGATATGACGGCTAAACTATGGGAAGTAAATACCGGAAACTGCATCTACACTTTTATTGATCACGAAAATGTGGTCAATGTGGCCGATTTTAGTCATGATGGAAAATTTATTGTCACCGGGTCCGGTGACGGCAAGGTCAGGGTATGGGAAGTATCACCCAGGTTTTTTGCAGAGTACTATTATTGGGATGAATTAAAGCAGGATATGGATGCATCTCCACTTTTCGCACCAAGGGAAAAAGCAGAAAAAAAATCAGATTATAATGCCAGGCTGGAAAAAGCAGATGAATATAAAAAAGAATTATACCAGCAATACTACCAGAAATACCTCGAGGAAAAACAATAGTCAATACCGGGTTTATTCGCTTCACACAGGCATCCGCACAGCCTGCTCATGAAAATTTCAACAGCTTCGCTTCTGAAATTGAAAGGGCTCCGGATTCCGGTTTCCGTGCTGATTAATTTCCTTACATTTGCCCTTTTATCATTCTTTTCATGAAGGACCTGACGATAGGAAATGCGGGAAAACTAATTTACAAATTTGCGATGCCAATGCTGCTTGGCAGCCTTTTTCAGCAGCTTTATAATATTGTTGATACTATAATCGTAGGCAATTTCCTTGGCAAAGAAGCCCTTGCAGCTGTAGGCGCTTCCTTTCCTATAATTTTCACGCTCATTGCCTTAATCATAGGAGTCGCATCCGGAGGTACCATCGTTATTGCCCAGTATTTTGGAGCAAAAGACTATAAAAGTGTCAAGCGTGCGATCGATACCCTGTATATTTTTCTGTTCTTCACTTCCGTTGTCCTGTCGGTTATCGGAGTTTATTTTACTGAAGATATTTTCAATCTGATCCGGTTACCTGAAGATATCCTGCCCCAGGCCAAAACCTATCTTCAAATATATATCTCCGGGATGGTAGTTTTTTTCGGATTTAACGGGACCAGTGCCATCTTACGTGGCCTTGGTGATTCGAAAACTCCCCTGTATTTTTTAATGATCTCCACCGTGTTTAATATCCTCCTCGATCTCCTGTTTATTGTGGTATTTGAATGGGGAATTGCCGGGGCCGCTATTGCCACTGTAGTATCCCAGGGTGGAGCTTTCATAACTGCCATTTTTTATCTCAACAGGTACCATAAAATCATTCAGTTCACTTTGTCAGAGTTCCAGTTTGATAATAAGATCTTCAGGCAAACCTTGAGGATCGGTCTGCCGACCGGGGTCCAGCATACTTTCGTATCTCTGGGTATGATGGCACTGATGGCCATCGTTAACACCTTTGGAACAGATGTCATTGCTGCCTATTCAGTGGCAGGCAGAATTGATAACCTGGCTGTATTACCTGCAATGACATTTTCGGCTGCACTGGCTACTTTCGTTGGCCAGAATCTTGGTGCCCAAAAACCTGAAAGGGTAAGGTCCGGATTAATTGCCACCCTGATTATGTCAACAGGAATAACCTTGATCGTTATGATTGTTGTCATTTTATTTAAAGGGCCATTGATAGGTATGTTTACTGATGATCGTGAAGTGATTCGAATTGGATCTGAATACCTGGTAATCGTCAGTTCCTTTTACCTGATTTTTACAGGCATGTTTATTTTCAATGGAGTAATGAGGGGAGCCGGTGACACACTGATCCCCATGTTTTTCACCCTGATCTCTCTCTGGGTAATCAGGATCCCATTTGCCTGGCTGTTTTCATCCAGTATGGGGGAAACAGGAATCTGGTGGGCCATACCTGCTGGCTGGGCTGCCGGTCTTATCCTTTCCTTCCTCTACTATTTAACCGGACGATGGAAACGAAAAGTTGTTGTCAGGCCACTCCCTGTCCCACCAAGGGACTAAAGAATTACCTATATTGATGTTAAAGTATTAATTTTACAATATTAACCAACAGAAAGCCATCAATATATGCTAGTCTCAATGACAGGTTTCGGAAGGACGGAATCCGAATTAGAAAATAAAAAGATAACCGTCGAGGCCAAATCACTTAACAGTAAGCAACTCGACCTGTTTCTACGAATGCCTCCTGCTTATAAGGAATATGAAATACCCTTAAGAAACAATTTATCAAAAAAATTAGTACGCGGAAAGATTGAGGTTGTGATAAACGTGGAATCAATGTTGGAAGAACCTGTTCACAGAATAAATAACGCCGTTGTTTCGAATTATATCGAACAGCTGTCAAAAATCGCCAGGGAATATCAGATTCAGGATTCAGAGAGGTTACTCCAAATTGCAATGCGACTGCCGGATTCACTGGAACCGGTAAAATCCGATCCGGATGAAAAGACATGGAAATCAATTCTTAATGTTGTTTACTCTGCCATCGACCAGCTGAAATCATACCAATCAAATGAGGGTCAAGTACTTGAATCTGACATTAAATCGCATATCAATCACATTATCGCAACACTTGACAAAGTTGAACCATACGAAAACGAGCGAACAGAACATTTGAAGGAACGGTTGATGCAAAACCTGGAAGAAAATCGGCTGGAAGAATCCATCGATCAGAACAGGTTCCACCAGGAGCTGATCTATTATCTTGAAAAATTCGATATTACTGAAGAAAAAGTAAGGTTAAG
>CAYZEZ010000080.1:0-11960 GCA_964477295.1 uncultured Bacteroides sp.
TATGTTGAAATAAGAAGCAATATTATTATGACGCCGAACAGGGAATAAAGTTACAAAAAAGAAGACAGAAGACTGTAGGGCTTAATTTTTCCCTATAAGGATGGGGTAGGTGAGTTTGATAAAGAAGATCTTTGATTGGATTTTTTCTTCAGATGGCATCCGGATCATGTCGTCGGAGGTATAGATGAGGTACAGGGCTCCAAAGGGAGGTTTGAAGCGCCAGCCAGCCATACTGTAAAGATAGATACGGTCATTCGATGTATTATTCTGGGCAAAAATCCTGATCCATAGGTCGTTGGTAAAATTATATGAGGCTGATAAGACATTGATTACAGTCGAACTGTATGTTGTATCGGGATTATAATTCAGGATATTTATGGAATACTCCAGTGCCAGCTTAGGAAGCGGTTTAATGCTGGCACTTGCTGTTGTCAGGTAGAAATCCCGGTCGTAGTTTTTTCCCAAGAATTGTGAGATGCTTGCAGAAGCCCATTCATCGGTGTTGTATCCAATCTCAGCTCCCCATCGATGGTTGTAATAATTCTTTTCATAAAGTTTAAATTCGTTATTGTAAGAAAGATCCAGACTTAGCCTGTTTTGAAAATACATGCGAAAGCTCTCCGTTACAAACCAGCTCCGGAGTGTACCCTCATGGTTCCAGAAAATATTATTATTCGCAGAGACACTGATGTACTTGATCCGGTTATTTTCCAGCCACCACTTGTAGCTTGCATCACTGTCCATCTCCCGCATGTCGTCATCCCGGATAAATCCTGTCTGGTTCACATTCTCTCTGAAGTTCTCGCCTGTATTGGAGTAGCGGATATGAAAATGATAGAAATTATTTTCTGTTGCGAACCTCGTAAACCAGGCGCTGTGAGTAAGTAAATCGCCCGGTGAGCTTGCAACGTACTGGCCGGTGAGCTTCCATGTTTTTCCCAGGTTGAGCAAGTAATCTGCACTCAGCGACCGGGTAAATCCACCGTTCCATGATTTATCAATGAAGGTTAATCCGACAAATGATGAATTTAATACATCCTGCTTCAGACGAACTGCAGAATACCAGGCTGACGGAATAGCACTATCCGGCTCATCTACTGATCGGGCTGACAGCACGTTCATGCTCATTCCTCCAACCTTGCCGGTAATTTTTCCGCCGTAGTCTATATCACCAACCCGCCTTGAATAAAATGTTTGAATGCGCGTTCCGAACATGTCGTTCCCTTCCCTGAAGAAATGCCTTTTTTCCGGGAAACTAAGCTCCCATCGGGTCAGATTGATCTTTTCCTGGTCTCCCTCCACCGTTGCAAAATCAGGATTGAAGGTCAGGTTGCCCGTTAACTGTGAAGTAATACCCACCTCTGCATCAAGCCCCCCGTCTGGTTTCCATTTGTTATTATTGCCGGACATTCCATTGTCATCGTATCGCAGGGTCCCATAAGGAAACAGCTTGACCCTTGCTTTTGGTTCAGGAGAAATGATGTTTTGCAATAGGCCACTCTGCGATATCCTGAAGTCATCACTCAATGCTCCGGACCAATATACTGTTTCGGAATTATTCCGGATGACCCTGCCAAAATTAATACCCCAGGTTTCCAATCCGGCTTTGTAAGTTATGCTTCTGAAGGGGATTGATATTTCAGCCACCCATCCGCGATCGAATTTCTGAACAGCAGATATCCATTCGGTATCCCAGTTCAGGTCCATATTCCTGCCATCATCCGATACCCTCATGTCTATCTGTGTATTCAGTGCATTTACAAAGAACACATATGCAGTTCTCTTGTCGTGGTATGTATCCAAAATGACAGCCACCAGATCATCATTCTTTGTCAGTTCGTCGCGGTGCTGCAACCTGGCTACAATATCGGCAGGATCAGTATAATAGTTGATTATTGCCACATAAATATTTTCATGGTCGTATCCTGCATATGCAATTGTGGTTTCTGTGGCTGGCATTCCTTTTTGCGGTTCCATCTGGATAAAATCTGTTGCTGAGTCGGGAACCGTCCATTCACCTGCAGAAATTGCTCCATCCATCACTGGCGGAGTTTTCAGGTAACCTGCTTCAATAGTTTTCTGACAGAGCAGGGGTAAAGAGAATATTACGGATAGGGATGATGATATAATGAAATGCCTGAAGCCCATAACACAAGTTTAATAAATATTATGGTAAGTTATTTTTTAGCTAATTTTAACCCTACCCCGGAAACCTTAAATATCAAACTGAAAAAATTATACGAGATGCAATTCGGATACTTTGACGATAAGAACCGTGAATATGTAATAACCAATCCTGCAACCCCGAAATCTTGGTCCAACTACCTGGGAACCAGGGAATATGGAGCTGTGATCACTAATAATGCCGGTGGATATTCATTCTATAAATCAGCCGCCCAGGGCCGGTTTGTCAGGCTGAGGTTTAATTCAATCCCCATGGATCAGCCAGGTAAATATATTTATCTGCGTGACAGGGATTCCGGGGACTACTGGTCGGGATCATGGCAACCGGTTGGAAAAGATTTACAGGACTACAAATCTGAGTGCAGGCATGGGACGGCATATACTAAAATATCCTCGGAATATACCGGTATACATTCTGAGACCACATATTTTGTTCCCCTTGGCCGGGAAATGGAATGCTGGCTGGTAAAAGTTACCAATAAGGATAAGGTTAAAAGAAAGCTTAGCCTTTTTACCTATATGGAATATGTCGGTAACTGGAATGCCATTGATGACCAGGTCAATCTTCAATATACGCAGTACACGCTAAAAATGTCCTGCACAGATAATATAATCGATCACGGGACCAATGTCAACATTCCTTCTATGCCGGATGATTTTGAAGAAAAGGACCAGGGCAGGCACACCTTTTTTACATTAACCGGTGGTGATATTGCTGGTTTTGATACCGACAGGGAGGTGTTTCTCGGGCCATACCGGACCTATGCAAATCCCATTGTTGTGGAAGAAGGGAAATGCAGGAATTCCCTGGCAGCGGGAGATAATGGTTGTGCCACGATACAAACCGATATCGACCTTGAACCGGGTGAGGCCAAAGAATTCGTTGTGCTGATGGGAATTGGCAAAGCACAGGAAGAGGGTAAGCAAGCCGTTAACGAATTGGACAATCCGGAGGTTGTTAACAAGGAGCTCCGGAAACTTAAATCATACTGGCACAAAAGGCTGAAAGGCTTCCATGTGGAAACCCCCGATCCTTCATTCAACAGCATGATGAATATGTGGAGCCCGTTTAACTGTCTCATGACTTTTTACTGGTCGCGGACAGCCAGCCTGATTTATGCCGGAGAGAGAGATGGTCTTGGATACAGGGATACGGTCCAGGATTTACTGGGCGTTGCCCATACTGTTCCAGGTGAGGTGAAGGAGCGGATTGAGCTTATGCTCACGGGACAAGTCTCGACGGGTGGAGCTATGCCAATTGTAAAACCATTTGCTCATTATCCCGGGAAGGAGCCGCAGCCGGAAAAGGAACAATACCGGTCGGATGACTGTCTATGGCTGTTTAATTCCGTTCCTGCCTATGTTAAAGAAACCGGAGATATTGACTTCTACAATAAAGTTCTACCCTATGCTGACAAAGGCGAAGATACTGTGCTTGGCCATCTCAGGAGGGCCATAGTATTTAACCTTGAAAGGTCCGGATCTCATGGACTGGCGTGTGGATTGAGCGCTGATTGGAACGATTGTCTTGAACTGGGTTATGAGGGGGAGAGCGTTTTTGTCAGCCTGCAGTTACGCTATGCCTTAAAAACTTACATAGAGATTACATATCTTCTGGAAATGGAAGTAGAAGAAACATGGGCCCGGGAGAGGTTATCTGAACTGGACAATAATCTTCAATCAGGTACCTGGGATGGTGAGTGGTTTCTGCGTGCTTACAGGTATGACGGATTAAAATTCGGGACGAGAGACAGCAAGGAAGGCCAGATCTGGCTTAATCCCCAGTCCTGGTCTGTTATCAGCGGATTGGCGACTGAGGAACAGGCAAAACAAGCCATGAAAAGAGTGAATGAAAGGTTGTTCACTGAATATGGACTCATGATTTGTGATCCACCCTATGAAGAAACCGATTATACTGTTATCCGGGCTACCCTGATGAACCAGGGAATGAAAGAAAACGGAGGTATTTTTACGCATACACAGGGATGGGCTGTTATGGCGGAAGCCATGCTGGGTAATGGTGAAACAGCCTATGAATATTTTAACGCTTTTATGCCGGCGGCTTATAACGAACGGGCTGAGATCAGGCAGATCGAACCCTATGTTTATTGTCAATCAACCCATAGCAAATACAGCCCCAGGTATGGAGCTTCACGTATTCCCTGGCTGAGTGGTTCTGCCACCTGGGCTTACTATTCAGCCACCCGGTATATTCTAGGCATCCAGCCCGAATACGGGGGCCTGAAGATTGATCCCTGTATACCATCCCTATGGAAAGAAATTAAAATTACCAGGTGGTTCAGGGGAAAATTATTGAAAATTCACATTAAGAATCCTGACGGAGTCCAGAAGGGCGTTAAACGTACCATAATCAACGGAGAGGAGTTGATGAACAACGGCATCCCATTTATCCGGATGAAAAACGAAAACTCAATAGAGGTAATAATGGGCTGATAAAGGCAGCCCATTATTACCTCTATAAAGTATCCATAACTCCTCTTACGTATCCAACACTTTCTGCCAGGCCAGGCAGCACGTCCTCCGGGTCCTTCTCAAATTCGAAGCTGGCTACGCCTTTGTATCCCTTTTTGATAAGCACTCTGATCACTCCGGGTATGTCTATGCATCCCCGGCCCACTTCTATGTTACTTCCTTCAGGCGTAGGTTCAGTAACGTCTTTAAGATGTACATCCAGGATCCTGTCGAAAAACCTGTCCAGGTCATTAACAGGGTCTTCCCCTATGCGCCGGGTATGTCCCACGTCAAGGCAAATCCCAATCCTGCTGTCAAACGGTTCAATTTTCTCATAAATACTTTCCGGTGTTGGATACACTTCATCTCCCGGGCCATGATTGTGGATGGCCACTTTGATGTCATATTTTTTAACTTTTTCATCGACGAGACCTAACAGCTCGTGGCCGGGTACCCCTATGATCACTTTCATACCGGCTTTTTTTGCATATTCAAAAGCCTGTTCAACAGCCTCCTCATTCTTCATATAGATAACCCCGCCACCATACAGGTCGATCCCGGCATCATTAACTTTCATTATCGCATCTTCGATCTGTTCATCGGTACTGTTCAGTTCGAGGTGGAAGCTTTTGAATGCAATGTGTTTTATACCCAAACGTTTCGTCATCTCCAGTGTCTCTTCCAGGGAATATTTGCGGAAGGTATAGGAAGCAATCCCCAGTTCAAGAGGTACATTGGTGGCAAATAGTCCAGGTTCGGCCAATGCACCGAACGGACGTCCCTGTAGTGCAGCAGCACTGGCTATTCCAAGTCCTGATACTTTTATAAAATCCCTTCTTGATTTCATTCGATTTAAATTTTATTAACTAATTGGTTTATGTGACCTGCCTGCCTGCAGGCAGGTGCTTGTTTCATTATAAATCAAAATGATTGTTTCCCGGGAATTTTAAAATTATAACAATCCTGATGAATGACAAATTCTCAGGCAACTTTTAATTATCGTGTGCTGAGTTTAACTGGCAATATAGTATCGGCTATCCGACATTTCCCAGGTATTAATATTATTATTTTTAAAGGTGAATTCTAAATATGAGGATCGCTGGTGCATAAATGAATGTGGTTTCTTTCGTTTAATTTGTATTAATTTCTTATATTTTCACCTGGTCCTTAACCATACATCCTGTTCATAAGAGGTTATTTTGGGTACCGCAAATATCTATTAATTACTTGAATGGATAATATTACTATATGAACGGCTGAATATAAGTGATGTGAAATTATGATATCATTCCAATAAACATTAAATTTAATTTTTTGGTTTCAATGGATAATGCGAAGACAAAGTAAATGAACTGGAGCGATTTTCAAAAATTCTACCAGATCGTTAAAGAGGATAATCTGAGTCTATTTTACAGAGGTGATTTCGCTGATGAGATAACTGTACGCCTGATTGACATTTCAGATCTTCATTTTGGTGATAACAGTGAAGTGATGAGTATGAAGAAGAAGGTCGGTTTCCTGATGGCGGAATGTTTCCAGAACGTAATCAGGCACGGTGATGTTGATCCTGCTGATGAAGGATTCCCGGAACATTCAAGTTATTTTGTATCGAGGAACATAAAGGGAAATTTTTTCATTTCCTCTGGAAATTTGATTGATAATCAGTCTGTTGAGGAATTGAGATTAAAAATCGACAACATCAACAAACTGGATAAAGATGAGTTGAAAAACCTGTATATGGAGGTTCTTGGATCGGATGAGATTTCAAGCAAGGGAGGAGCTGGTCTTGGATTAATAGAAATGGCAAGGAAATCAGGACGGGAACTTGAGGTTGCCTTCAATAAGGTTAATGACAAGGTAACCTTCTTTTATATGCAGATTTTGATTCCCGTTAGCAAGAAAATAGATCCCGATCCTATACCTGTTAAATCGCCAATATCTCATGCCATCCAGTTGAATGATTTATTAAAGAATAATAATATCCTGATGGCTTACCAGGGTGATTTCAGACAGAATTCAATCCTGCCGCTGCTAAATATGATTGATAAAAATTTGAATATCAAGAAAGCTGAAGATGCCATCAACAAAAATCTATTCCATATTCTGGTAGAGATGCTTCAAAATGTCATGCATCACGGATACGTAGCGGAGGATAGAAGGGAGGGGATTTTTTCTATTGGAATAACCGATCAAAAATATAATATTTGTGCATCAAACTATATCCTGAATGAAAAGGTTGCTGAATTGAAAAATAAACTGGAGCGGTATATATCGATGACGATGAGTGACCTGAAGGATGAGTATAAATCGATATTAAGGAGAGGCCCGGCAAGTCCCGATGGAGGAGCCGGGTTGGGATTTATTGATATAATGAGAGCCAGTACACAGCAGCTGCATTTCGAATTTGTAAAACTGGATGAGGTAAAAACACTATTTTATCTAAATGTGTTACTATGAGCGATCCCCTGGCACAAATTCCATTCTACAATAACCCTACCGAAGACGAACCGGAAATTATCCTGAATAAGGAAAAAAACATTTTTCAATTTACCGGGAGTTCAATGCCTGAAGATCCCGGAAAAGTTTTTAGCCCTGTTCTGGAATGGATTAAATCCTATATTCAAACACCAAATCCTTCAACAGTGGTCGAATTCAAGATGGACTACTTCAATTCCTCAACAGCACGATATTTTGTCGAGATACTTGAACGGTTCGAAGAATTGCATGATAATAATTCAGCCATAAAGATCATCTGGTTTCATTTCCGGGATGATATGGTGATGCTGGAACGAGGTGAAGATATTGAAGCAGTTGCAGGAGTGCCTTTTGAGTATAAAGTAATAGATCCTTAAACCTGACAATCGCCAGGCAGGCTGGGTAATCCGGCATGGGTGTATTCCTCTCCGTATTTAATAACGGGCAACCAGAAGTGTGGGATCTGCCAGCTGAAGAAAAACATAATTATAGCCACGATTTGAGTATCCGGGAGTGGCCCGCAGGCCAGAAAAAATATTCCCACAACCGGCCAAATCATTTTCAGAGCAAACTCACCTGAGCATAAAATGTATCCCGCCACTATGGTCAGGCTTACTGCTCTAGTTACAGGCCGTTTGCCAAGTTCCAGGTAAATCTTAATTTGCTTCAAAGGACTCATAATGCTAACTAATGAATGGATGGCATCAAGGGTATTCAAAGATAATGAATTGCTTTTGTGTAACGAATGGCCATCTTAATCGTCTAATATATAAATGTTTCATTTTCGAACAGTGATGTTCGGTTTTAGAACAGGGATTGAATATTTAACGAAACATTAACAGGGCATTAACAGTCTGGAAAATAAAAGTTTAAGATATTTGGCATTGAAAATGCAACAAATTAAGCAATAAATCGTCTATTCCTATAGAGAATAACATGTTGAACCACTAATTCCGGCAAAATGGTAGTTTCATTACAGGCAAACGAGCAGGTCATTAAAGCAGGTGACTCCACATACTATATTAACAGCGACAAAGTTGATGGAAAATTAATTCTTACCAACCAGAGGATATACTTCAGACCCTCAAATGGTCATGCTGATACATTTAATCTTGAGATCATGCCGACCGATATTAAGGAGGTAATTTTCTGTAAGATTGGAAAGCTTTTTTCCAATGGATTGAATGTTGTGAAAAAGGATGGCAACGAGTTTCTCTTCAAAGTTAAAAAGAGGAATGAGATCGGGGAAATGATCAATCGGATGTATTAACCGTGAGTCGGAAGCGAAGAGTGAAGAACTCCTGCCAGGTAACCGCCACCTCTAATTTATCATTTTTTAATCTTTCCGGGGTAACATTTCTTTTCTAAATTCGTATCCAAATATATTTTCAGGGTATGAAGATTATCTTTTCAATAGTATTGTCGTTGATTTTTACCATTTCGATGGCCCAGTTTCATAGAAAGAAGGGGCCATTGTTAGACATCAATGGAGGAATTGGCGTCACACCTGTCTTTGCAGACATAGGCAAAATGAGCCTCGGTCCTGCTATTACAGCTGGATTCAGATATCATAAGGGCGATCACTTTTCTTTAAAATTAAGTGCGCACACTGCACTTTTTCTGGGAGATGATCTTGGTACCAAAAATGCAGGCCGTGGATTAGATTACATGACATTTATTGCAGAACCTTCAGTACAACTTGAATACACCTTTCTTAAGGAAAAGAGAGCCAGTAACCGGCATGGAAAAATGACCACCAGGCCTAAGGTTCGTCCTTATATTTTTGTGGGAGGCGGTGGAGTATATTTCGCCCCGGAGGTCAGTGGCGATGATCTGTCGGCAGTTACGACGGATTATAAAAAGTTTTCCATCGCATTAATTGGAGGAGCAGGTTTCCTCCATCATTTTCAACCACATTTTCTATGGGGAGTAGAATTAGGTGGCAGATACCTTATGACTGATTACCTGGATGGTTTTTCGCCGGAATCATCACATTCAAGCGATATGTATAACTTTGTTACTATTAATCTTGTCTACAGGTGGAGATATTCGGCCCATAAAAAATGATGGAGTGCGATCCCAAATAATATGAGATATCCCCTGGTTATACCCATACTAATTTTTTCAGCTTCCCTTTCAGCACAGTACAGGAGAGACCGCCCGGAGATGGAGGTGATGGCCGGTGCAGGCATCGCCACTGTTTTGGGTGACATTGGTAATTATGGAATGGGCCCGGCGTTTAGTGCAGGATTCAGGTACAGGTTTGATAATAACTTTTCGATTAAGACTACCATTCATCCTGCTCTTGCAATCGGAAGTGATGCCGGTACCAGAAATGAGTCCCGGGGATTAAGGTACAAGACCTTTTTGCTGGAGCCCACACTTCAGTTTGAGTATTTCTTTTTAAAAGAGAGAAATGGTTTTGACCGCATGGGGCGGTTGATATCGCTGCCCAGGATCAGGCCCTATCTTTTCGGTGGTGGAGGTGGAGTTTATTTCAATCCTGAAATTGAAGGCGATGATCTTTCCGGTGTAACTACAGATTATTCAAAATTCACATGGGTCATCACAGGAGGAGCAGGCTTCGTCTACACAATTAATAAAGAGTGGCTTTTAGGTGCAGAATTTGGCGGAAGATTTTTAACAGCAGATTATCTTGATGGCTATTCAACTTCCGCTTCCAAAGCCAATGATCTGTATTATATTGCAACCGTTGACATCATCTACCGGTGGGAGTCTATTCCTTACCGGAGACACCGGTAGGAAGAGCCTGCGAGTAAGCATATCTGCAAAAATTCATCTCCCAATCCCTATACCCATTCTGACTCTGACTCCTGTATTCTGATTTTTCGTATCTTGTGGGTTGGTTCAACACTTATCGGCATGAGTATTGGTTATCACTTTTTTATCAGGATATCACTTTTGATTTGTATCGTTATATCCTGTAATAAATCGGATGATGAAAATTCACCATTCCCGGCAGATGAATTTATTAAGGCCGGCTCTTACCAGGGGGAATATTACCCGACAGAATCCTGGCGTGAATGCAGTCCCGGTGAAGTCGGAATGAATGAAAACATGTTGAAAAGTCTGAACAGTGAGATAGCCAGGCTGATTCAACAGGAATATAGAATTCACAGTGTGCTGGTTGTCAAAGACGGATATATAGTGGCTGAGCAATACTATTCAGACTATTTTAAGCAGGGTATTGAACACAAGATCCATTCCTGTACCAAAAGTTTTACCTCGGCAGCTGTTGGAATAGCTATTGAAAAAGGCTATATAAAAGGAGTGGATGAAAAAATGTATGCTTTTTTTCCTGAATATGAAATGGACAATTTTACGGAAGAAAAGAAATCTATAACGATTGAACATTTGCTGACCATGAGTGCCGGGCTTGACTGGAATGAGCTGGGTTTATTATATGATGATCCTCAAAATACTTACTATCAGTGGAGAAGGGCAGAAGACAGGGTTAAATTCATTCTCGACAGGCCAATGGAGCATCGACCGGGATCAACTCATAACTACAATTCAGGCCTGTCGGATCTACTTTCGATCATTGTACAAAAAGAAACAGGCATGAGAACAGACAGTTTTGCGGAAAAATATCTGTTAACACCCATCGGCATTGATGATTATTACTGGGCTATCGATCCGGCGGGACATGCCATCGGTCATGGCCAGATGCGGCTGACGCCCAGAAACATGGCGAGGTTTGGCTATTTATACCTCAAGAATGGGAAGTGGGATGATAAGCAGATCATCTCCGAAAACTGGATAACGGAATCTGGCAGGCAACAGATACAAACTGTGGTTAATGCAGGAGGGGATTATTATGGATACCAGTTCTGGGTTACGGATTATGGTATGTTTACGGCCATGGGGTATGGTGGACAATGGATCATGGTCATGCAGGATTATGGCCTGGTTGTTGTGTTCAACGATGATTTCGAGGAAGGTAATGGAAGCCAGTGGATTACGCCTGTGCGGCTCCTTAATGAATACATAATCCCGGCTGTAAACCAGTAAATATAAATCTGGATTATATAAAATGAAATAATGAAATACAAATGGGTTTTATTTCTGGTGACAGGAATTGTGATATTTTCCTGTGAAAAGGAAGAAGATGAGAATAGGATGGTGGATGTCGATGGGAATAAATATAAAACAGTGCAGATAGGCACACAAACATGGATGGCGGAGAACCTGAGAGTAACGAGAGACAAATCGGGTGCTGCATTGACTACCTATTGCTATCTCGACCGGGATGATTTTTGTAAAGAATTCGGTCGTTTATATACCTGGGATCAGGCACTGAAAGCCGCTCCCAATGGATGGCACGTGCCAACGGATGAAGAGTGGAGACAGATGGAAATGGAACTCGGATTGTCTCCGGAAGAGGCTCCATTATACGGATGGAGAGGTACGGATCATGGAACCAAGCTGGCCGAGGGTGGCACCTCCGGATTTGAAGCCTTGTTCGGAGGTTACAAGGACGGGACAGTTTTCTGGTCGGGCCGCTATTTCGACATCGGGTATTTTGCTGCATTCTGGACCAAAAGCCAGGTTGACTCCCTGAGAGCCATTGGGTACTTTATCTATTCCGACGATGGAGCCGTCGTAAGGGATGACTATGATAAGACCGCAGCCTTGTCTATCAGATGCGTAAAAGATTAAGGTTCAAGGGCCAAGGATTCAAGGGCCAAGGATTCAAGGGGCCAAGGGTTCAAGGGCCAAGGATTCAAGGGGCCAAGGATTCAAGGGCCAAGGGTTCAAGGGGCCAAGTGGAAGAGTCCTCAGTCGGCAAGTCTGAAAGAAAATATTCA
>CAYZEZ010000080.1:12060-17407 GCA_964477295.1 uncultured Bacteroides sp.
TTCAAGGGGCCAAGTGGAAGAGTCCTCAGTCGGCAAGTCTGAAAGAAAATATTCACATCCATACTCACACACCTTTTACCTACTGTCTACTGTCTTCTGTCTTCTGTCTTCTTCTTCAATTAAACCTTTTCACTCCGGGTCTGTCTAACACTCGTATTTATATCTTAATTAGCACCATGAGAAAGACGATCGCATTTGTGACAGCATTATTATGCCTTGGATTTGTGTTGGAAGCACAACCTCAGGGAGTGGGCCAGGTAGGAAATTATAATCCTTCAAGCATGCCCGCAGACGGGTATTTGTCAGGAATTTTAAGGGATGAGGTTTCAGGAGAACCTGTTGAATTTGCCAGCATTGCATTATACAGCTACCTCGATTCCTCACTGATAACCGGAACCATAACCAACATTGAGGGAAAATTTGAATTTACTGAACTGAGTTACGGTATGTACTTTATGGATATCCGGTTTGTCGGATATAAAACGACACGCATGACCAGGATCGGAGTATCGCCGGCACAAAAAGTGATTGAAATGGGTGACATCAATATGGCTCGTTCTGTAACCGAACTGGAAGAAGTGGAAGTGATGGGACAACGCAGCCAGGTTGAATATAAAATCGACAGGAAAGTGGTTAATGTATCTTCAAACATAGCTTCGGCCGGAGGTACTGCGGCAGACGCATTGGAAAATGTACCTTCTATTGAAAGGAATATTGACGGAAACGTAACATTAAGAGGCAGTTCTAACTACACCGTACTTATCGATGGAAGGCCATCGGTGTTCGAAGGAAGCGAAGCCTTGCAGCAGCTTTCTGCCAGCTCCATTGAGCGGATCGAGATCATTACCAATCCTTCAGCCAAATACGATCCGGACGGAACAGCCGGCATCATCAATGTGGTCATGAAAAAGCAAAAAGAAAAAGGATTTAATGGCATTACGAATGTGTCATACGGAAGCTTTAATCAGTTTAATACGGATATATTATTAAACTACCGCATTAACAAGTTCAATTTTTTTGGTGGGTTTGAGCTCCAGGACAGGTCCATGGTGGGATCAGGCATAAGCAAAAGAGAAACCTACCTGGGGGATACCACGCATTTTATGAGTTCTTTAAGTGACGAAAATGGCGGCAGGAATGGTTTGGTGTTCAGGGCAGGTATGGATTTTTACCTCAACGACAACAATACTTTCACCCTCCAGGGATATGTTGGTTCACATGGCTTTGAGAGATCGTCGACCTCCTTGTACCACACGTTTACCCAACCGCAGAACCTGGAGACCTTCTATCTGCAGGATAATGTGTTTGATGTAAACAATGATTATTACAGCCTGAATCTTCTTTTTGACCACGATTTTGATAAGAAGGGTCATGAAATACAAACATCCGTTTATTACTCGAATAGCGATGGGTTTGATGAGGAAGAGCTGTTGGAATTGGATACCGATCCGGATTGGCAAATCCTTGATGCCGGATCCTACCGGCAGCGGTCTGTGGAAGATGATGAAAAGCATGACTTCAGGTTCAATGTGGATTATGTTAAACCCTTTGGAGAACAGGGGAGATTTGAAGCCGGTTACCAGCTCAGTTACGGACTTGGGAAATCGGCCTATATTTTCGACAAGTATGACGCCGTTCTCGATGATTGGGCAAATGTGGAAGCTAAAAACAATAACATTGAATTTTCCAGGAATATCCAGTCGGGGTATGCCATCTTTGGCAATAGTACCAAAATAATTGATTTCCAGGTAGGCTTGCGGGCAGAGTATACCGACCGTTTGATGGACCAGTTAACACTTGACGAGCAATACAGGGTGCACCGGCTCGACTTTTTCCCATCAGCCCATATCTCCCGGCAGTTTTCCGGTGAACAGCAGTTGCAATTGAGTTATAGCAGGCGTATCAACCGACCGAGGGAATATTCACTCGATCCTTTTCCCAACTATATAGACAAGTTTAATATCCGTATGGGGAATCCTGAACTGGAGCCTGAATTTGTAAATTCATATGAATTGAATTATCAGAAAAGATTTAAGGGTGTCATGCTGACTGCTGAGACCTATTACCACAGCACTCAAAATATGATCTCAAGGATCAGCTATGTTACCGATGAAAATATCATGATCAGCACATCGGATAATGTGGGTATGGATCAATCCCTGGGTGCTGAACTAACGGCCAGTATGAGTCCGTTTAAATGGTGGCAGCTGAGCCTGAGTGGTACCATGTACCGCTACTGGATTAATGGGGAGATAGAGGGTGAACAGATTGACAGAACTACCAATACCTGGAACAGCAGGTTAAACAGTAATATTAAATTGCCGTGGGGGACACGCATTCAGCTCACGACTATGTACAGGGCCCCTTCTGTAACAGCACAGGGTACCCGCAGCGCGTTCTATATGGTGAATGGCGGGATCAGGCACGATTTTCTGGATAATAAGCTCAGCCTCAATATGCAGGTAAGGGACATTTTCCGGACGATGAAGTTTTCATCTACTTCAGAAGGTGCTGATTTTTACTCCTTTATGGAGAGAAAAATGAAATCACCCGTATTTACCCTTTCCCTAAGTTACAGAATCAATAACTTCAAGAAAAGAGTAAATAGCAATGGTGATGTCATGGAGATGGAATATGCCGGTGACGACATGATACAGTAAGCCGACGGTTTCCTGGATCATGTCAGTGATCGACGTTTTTCTCCCCGGCAGTGACACGCACCCGGAGTATATTTTCTGCCGGCGGCAGCGGACAGGTGGCAAAATGTGTGAATACGCAGGGTGGATTATAGGCCCTGTTAAAATCGATTTCCACCTGGCCCTTTTTGTCCGGTTTTTCAACATATATAAACCTTCCTCCCCCATATGTTTCAATCCCGCTGGTCTCATCTCCGAAAATAATGAACAGCTTTTTACCTGCACCCACCGGGTATAATTCGCATGTTTGATTATTCATTTCGAATACCAGTTTGCCCTGGATTTTTGTTTTTTCCACCATGCCAAGCACATTTGGTATATTAATAAAAGTATCCTCTTTAAAAGGCATCCAGGTGGCCTGTAAAATCCAATCCTGGCTCACCGGGAACATATCAATATGATCCAGCGATTCGATCCGCGGGCTTTTATAATCCCGCAACCTGATTCCATACCGTTCTCCCCTCTTAATGATGAAAAATCCATAACTGGCCGTCTTGAGCAAGGTTGGATCCCTGGTTATATCGGTTTTCATTTCAATCTCTGTAACAGGCTCATCATCATGCGTTATGGTTATATTTTTATTTGCAAGGAAAGTGAGGATGGAATCTTCAAGCACGATTATTCCGATATTCGCAGGGCCGTCGCCCGGAAACACAATTGAATTTGAAGAATCAGTTCCTATGGTGTTCTCACCTTCTTCCAGCCACAGTAATCCCACGATATTCAGCCAGCCATTCTCTGCTTTCAGGGATTGGATCCTCTTCGTTTGCCAATCTTCAATTTCCCGCTGATACCTGGCTTCTTTATTCCGAAGGTTACATCCTGAAATAAGAAGGATCAATACTAAATAATAAATTGATTGTTTCATTTTGGAAAATATTTACCGCAAAATTAAAATTTAAGCTAAATGAGCACTATAATATTTATTTACTATTTTTAAAAACCTTAATTACACAAAATTCAAATGGAAGCAATATTTAATTTGAGCTGGATAGACTATGTGATTATGATCGTCTATTTCAGCTTTGTGCTTGGTATCGGATGGGCGCTGAAGCGGTTTATGAAATCCTCTTCCGATTTTCTTGAGGCAGGCAGGTCAATCCCGGCATGGATCACGGGATTAGCCTTTATAGCCACCAACCTGGGTGCCCTGGAAGTAATTGGTATGGCGGCTTCCGGTGCCAAATACGGGATGGCCACGGTTCACTTTTACTGGATAGGTGCTATTCCTGCAATGATCTTCCTTGCCCTTTTCATGATGCCATTTTATTACGGTTCAAAGGCAAGGTCTGTACCGGAATACCTTAAACTGAGGTTTGATGAAAAAACGCGGGCATTCAATGCAGTTTCCTTTGCTGTGATGACCATTTTTGCATCGGGGATCTCGATGTATGCACTTGCCATGCTGATGGAGACTTTGCTCGGGTGGGATTTTAATATAAGCCTGCTGATTTCAGCAGCTATCGTGCTGGTGTATGTTTACCTGGGAGGTCTTACTTCTGCCATATATAATGAAGTGCTGCAGTTCTTCCTGATTGTAGTCGGATTCCTGCCACTGGTGATTTTAGGACTGATTAATATTGGAGGATGGGACGGATTGCGTGAAAGCCTTGCAACTGTGGCGGTCTCTAACGGGTATGAAGCAGGAGCCTGGATGAACTCCTGGAAATTCATGGGTAGTCCTGATACCAATCCCTTGGGAGTTGAATGGTTCGGCCTGGTCATGGGACTGGGTTTTGTGCTGTCTTTTGGATACTGGTGTACCAATTTCCTGGTGGTTCAACGGGCCATGGCAGCCAATTCGATGACGGCAGCCAGGAAAACCCCTTTGATTGGAGCCCTTCCCAAGATGTTCATTCCCTTTCTTGTTATTGTACCCGGAATGATTGCAATTGGGCTGACACAAATACCCGAAGCTGGATTCGAGTTGCCTGTTAAAGGAATGGGCTATGATTACGATAAGGTAATACCCATGTTATTAGGACATTACTTCCCGACCGGTGTGCTTGGTCTCGGGCTTACTGCCCTGATGGCATCCTTTATGTCGGGAATGGCAGGTAATGTTACTGCATTTAATACGGTGTTTACATACGACCTTTATCAGAGTTATATAAATAAAGGCCGGTCGGATAAGCACTACCTGCATGTTGGTCAGCTAACCACTATTTTCGGGGTGATTGTTAGTATTGGAGCGGCCTACCTGGCAAGGTCGTTTAACAACCTGATGGATTTTCTGCAGTTGATATTTGCCTTTATAAATGCACCATTGTTCGCTACGTTCCTGCTGGGGATGTTCTGGAAGCGGACCACCGGTCACGGGGCATTTCTGGGACTGATATCCGGAACTCTGGCAGCTGCTTTTCATCATGGACTTACGGCCCCGGCAGGAGCTGAGTCATTGATCAAAGGCGGATGGATGGGAAATATCGTGCATACCTATCCGAGCGAAATGGCACAGAACTTCTGGACAGCCATTTATGCCTTTACTGCATGTTTCGTGATGACCTTTATTATTTCTGTTATTACGCGACAATTAAAGACAAATAATGATTTAAAAGGACTTGTTTATTCTCTCACACCCCGGCTGCAGGAAGATGATGTGCCCTGGCACAGAAAACCGGCTTCATTGGCCATCCTCGTCGGTGTTGTAG
>CAYZEZ010000081.1:0-17222 GCA_964477295.1 uncultured Bacteroides sp.
TGGGGGGAAGACGATTATTTCCTCGGCAGAAGCATGGATGTCTTCATAACCCGCCTCCGCAAATACCTCAAACCTGAATCCACCGTTTCACTGGATAACGTCCGGGGAGTCGGATTCATACTTCGTATAAAGTAGTTTTATTTAATAATTTCGGTTCCCAGGCTATAGTTTTGTAATTTTATTTTTGAATCCATAATTAGGATTATGAGAACACTGGTTGTGCATATTATATTGCTATTGTTTATATTCTTCCCGGGCCACACGCAAGATAATGAATCTCAGACTTCCCCCGGGCTAAAAACCTTTGAGAAAGATGGAAATATCTTTATTCATATGGATGATGGCAAGGAAAGACAATTAACTTTCACTCAAAGTGATGAAAAACCCAACCTGATTGAATCAAGGGACCAGGTCATTTTTATCAGGAATGAAAAAGTTGTTCAGGGCCAGAAAGAATATTTCAGGAAGAAGATAATGACCGTTGGAATAAACGATTTTATAGAGACAGAAATCTCTAGCCAGAAACCTTATAAGGACGGAGTAAACAATACAAACGAAATCATTCGTTTAGATAATCCATCTGTTTCATCAGATGGTCTTTATCTTTTCTTTCTCGCTAACCACACCTCAACCACAAGCCAGCTGATCAAACTGGATATCGGAAATGGAACCTGGAAGCTGCTGTTCAGTGCCGAAGAATATATACTGTTGAATTCCGGACCATTTAAAGATTATTTCCTTATAGGTCGTAATGAAACAGGGGCCGGGGGCCAGGGAATATACTATTACCTGGTGGATCAGACCGGGAAAAAAGTCAAGGAATTTAATAGTAAAGAGAGCATGATCCAGTTTAAGCAGTCAATCGAATAGTTAATTGGTTTATTACTATGCCAGTATCATCTATCTGTCCTGGAATAAAATTAAAAGAGGAAAAACTGCTCCCGGAAGAAATTTAGCCTGAGTTCACGAAAGCTATCCGTACTTAATGAAATCCTTTATTCCAGATATTCCATTTCATGAAATTCCTTATATTTGGTTAGGCTGTATTAAAAACAATAATACCGTCATACTGAAATAGTCTCAGGATCCTTTTCAACTGATGAATAATTTCCGGTACCGAATTATTGGCACGGAATGTATTTACAGCAAAGCTCAGGCACATCTTGAGACAGCTCTCAAACCAAAATATCTACATCATGCAAACAAAACCTCGTCGCGATTTTCTGAAAAAAAGTCTTCTGGCTTTATCCGGGGCAGCTTTTCTGCCCGGAACAATGAACCGGGTTTCTGCCGGTACGGTTACCGGCAAGGCAGAAAATGATCTACTATACAGAACCTTAGGGAAAACAGGCTTGAAAATTCCCGTGATAAGTATGGGTACGGGTGCGGCAAGCCCTGCCCTCATAAAAGCAGCTTATGAAAAAGGAATAAACCTGTTCTTCACAGCCACCTACTATGGGGAGGGTAACAATGAAAAAATGCTTGGCGATTCGGTTAAAGATCTCCCGCGTGAATCGCTCATCATAGGAACGGCAGTCATTCCAAAAGGGGTCGACCACAAGGGAGGAATGTTTACTGAAGATTCAACCTATGACGGACTCATGGAAGCTGCCGATGAAAGCCTTAAACGTTTCGGGATGGATTATGTTGATTTTATGTTATTGCCTTATGCCGGAAAACGGGAATCGGTGTTTTTCGAACCATTGCTCAGGGCCATGGAAGATATAAAGAAACAGGGCAAAGCAAGGTTTATTGGTATCGCTTCACATAGTTTCCAGGCCGAGGCCGTAAAGGCAGCAGTTGATACAGGTATTTATGATTGTGCCCTGGTTGGATATAACTTCAGGATGGAAAACATACAGGAGATGGATGAGGCAATTGACTATGCCGGTAAGGCCGGATTAGGTATCCTCAATATGAAATCACAGGTAGGAGGATTCTGGGATAAAGAACGGACTCAGCCGATTAATCCAAAGGCAGCACTTAAATGGGTACTAAAGAATAAAAATATAGCTGCTGCTGTCACGGCCATTTCCAATTTTGATGAACTGGAGATGGATCTGGCAATCATGAAATATGGCCTCGAAATGACTGAAGATGAGACAAAAGACCTGAAACTGGCATCTGCCGGTTGGTCAGGATTGTATTGCCTGCAATGCAGGAAATGTGAAGGGCAGTGTAATCAGAACCTGGATATCCCTACACTCATGAGGAGTTACATGTATGCCTATGGTTACCGTAACCTGGAACAGGCCCGGCATACGCTGGATAACGCATTGCTGGCAGATGGTGCATGCGATCAATGCGATCGCTGTACCGTTCAATGCACGGCAGGATTCAATGTCGCTCAGAGAATTCAGGACATCGCCAGGCTCAGGGATGTACCGATGGATTTTATAAGAACCTGATCAATAACTTATATCATAAGGAAACAATTTATTGTTCTGACTCTTATTTCATTCAATATCATCACCGTCAGTTGTAAAACAGAGAATTTAGTCTCTGTTATTTAACGGGATGAACCTGGAAAACCGGTAATTCTTTGTCCCCGGTTCCGGACCGGGAATGATAACACAACTTTAAAAGTCCTGATGGAGAAAGGATATCCTAAAAAAGGATTATATTTACCTGAACCTCATGGTCCGGCTATTTTCAGGGAAACATAATTATTGAACAGATGAAACCAATCCAATTTACAATTTGTTTGCTATTGACCTGTCTGGGGCTTTTTGGACAGGAGCGATATGTCGACATTGACAGCCAGCAATTCCGCATCAAAGAATTCGGGAAGGGTGATCTTACGGTTGTCTTTGAAAACGGCATGTCAGACAGCATCGAGGTGTGGGGATCGATACCGGATTCTGTCGCAACATTTGCCCGCGTATTCCTCTACGACAGGGCGGATATAGCAAAATCGGATACGGCCAGGCTCCCGCGAACCATCCCAAATCAGGTTATGGAATTGAGAAAGATCCTGGCAAAGGAAAATATCGGGCCGTCGTATATCCTGGTGGGACATTCACTGGGTGGTTTGATAACCAGGTATTTTTCAAGCTGCTATCCGGGTGAAGTGGCCGGATTGCTATTGCTTGATCCAGCTCCGGAAGCCTTCTGGGATGCCATGTCAGAAGAAGAGCTTCAGGAGTACATAGAAGGCGGGAATGAATGGTACGAGACAAGATTTCCAAAAAAATACCGGAATGAATGGTACCAGTTTATTCCCAATCTGGAATACATGAGAAACCTGGATATTCGAGAGGATCTACCCATTATCCTGGTCTCCGCAACAGCATGGAACTGGTACAAATATCAGGAAAAAATCATTGACGGCTTTAAAAATGCCAGGCATGTTGAGCTGGAGGGAGAACATCACATTTACAAGGACCATCCTGACCTGATCGTAGGGTACATAAAGGAATTAGCCGGGGAATAATCCAATAGGTATCACCAGGTCTTAATTATCCGGCGATAACAGGTCTGCTTCCCGAAAAATTTCAGGATATATAACCCGGATGAAAACGGAGTCAGATCAACCGCATTGATCTTACTTAATCGCAATGTGCTGATTATGGTTCCTGACAGGGTGAAGATATCAAGTATTTCATAATCGCCGCTATTCAATTCTATCGTCAGCAGCCCTTTTGTTGGGTTCGGAAAGATAATTATTCCTGACTGGTCCTGTGAAAGGTCCTCAATTCCTCTGTAAACAACCGTATCCGGAATATGAGTATCCCCGCCCAGGTTAGTTGTGCGTAGTATCAGGTCATTCCCAACGGAAATACCAACAGTATCATTTATAAAAGTTATATCATTCAGCAAAGGCGTATCGTAACAGGGAATAACCACATCAAAGAATTGAACGATCCAGCTTTGCCCGCCATCTGTAGTACGCAGGATCTTTCTTTTGCTGTTGCAGCCGCTCTTTGTCAGCCATGCAGTAGTTTCGCCAATAACAAATACCGTATCCTGACAAAAGGCATACATCGAAGTGGCAGTCACAGCGTCCCACGATGCCGAATCGGGACTAACAAATGATACAACCGACCAGGTCTCGCCGGAATCATCCGACCTGAGCAGGTTGAAATTTTCACCAACAGCAATAATCAAAGAATCACTGACCATCTTAATATCCACGGGATTCAGTACGTCGTACTCCGGTGAACTCCCGAAAACGACAGACCAGTTCAACCCGCCGTTAACCGTTTTTATGATGAAACCAAAAATCCCTTCTCCGGTTACAAATCCCCTTCCGCAGGCGAAACCCACAGAATCATTAATAAAATCCATGACATTTACTTCACAGTAAGTGACATTATCAGCCGGATGGTCCCATATAATGCTCCATGTATTTCCCCCGTTGTCAGTCCTGTACAATCCATATATATTGCCCCCGGCAAAACCTGTATCCTTATCCAGGAAATAAGCCATTCGTGCACCAGAAGGCAACGGTGATTTTTCTTCCCAGCTGGCACCAAAGTCGGTCGACACGTAGATCATACCAGAACCATACGCATAGATCAGGGTATCGTTGATAAACTTAAAATCAAAAATATCTGCATTAAGATCATTTGGCTGGTTTGTCCATGATTGCCCCTGGTTGGTCGTTTTCATCACAATCCCTTCATGGCCTAGTATAAACCCATCCGATTGATTCTTAAACTTTATCGCTCTGAATATACCGGTAGCCCCGGACTCTGTGTCGGTCCATTGTCCCCTGCATATGAAAGCCGTTGTAACTAATAATAAACCAATGAAAATGAGTTTTAGTTTCATTGATTAAAATTTATAGAAGAAGGTTCTTAAATAAAATTACTAAAAAATCCATGATTTCCACCCAAGCTATGGGATATGAGAATAAACTAAAGAATATGTAAATTTAGGCAAACAAAATTATTAAGTCAACTAATCCCTAAATAACAGAAACTCATGAAAAATAAAGCTGGCTCACGAAGGGAATTCATTATAAAATCGGTCGGGGCAGCTGTCGCAGTTGCTGCCGGGGGAATACTTCCCGGGACCAGATTGGTATCTGCAAAACGAATCGACAGCGAATTGCAGGATAAGCCAATACGCATCGGAATAATCGGAGCTGAAAATTCGCACACCAGGGGCTTCGGCAAATTATTCAATATCGACAAGAAATTCCCGGGAGTGGAAGTGGTTTATGTATGGGGAGAAACGGAGGAATTTGCCAGGGATGCCATGGAGAGGGGCTCTATTCCCAATATGGTAAAGGATCCCTTAGAGATGCTTGGTAAAATAGATGCGTTGATTGTAGACCACAGGCATGGGAAATACCACCTGGAAGCGGCTACTCCTTTTGTCAAAGCCGGCATACCAACGTTCATCGACAAACCTTTTTGCTACAGGGTATCCGAGGGCAAAGAATTTTTAGCCATGGCGCGTGAGCTGGGCACACCGGTGACTTCATACAGTACAATAGCACAAACCGATGAGACCTTTGATATTAAAGAACAGCTGGAATCAATGGGCGAGATCAGCCAGGTAGTAAGATATGGCCCGTGCGAACTTGATTCTCAATACGGCGGGATATTCTATTATGGGGTTCATACCGTCCAGCCCCTGATGTATATGTTTGGGGAAAATATTAAGAAGGTTAGGATCACAACCAACGGGAAAAACGCCAGCGCTAGTCTCGCCTATGAGAACGGCATGCTGGCCACGCTGGTCTTCAAAAACCTTCATTATGGATGGGAAACCTTTGTGGAAACCAAAGACGGGATCATAAAGCTGGAATCCAGGGTGGAGGAGACCGATCCTCCCAGGCATTATGTCGACATGGTCGAGATGTTCCGCACAGGGAAAGAACCCCGCTCCCATCAAAGCATACTTAATTGTGTCGCGGTCCTTGAAGCCCTTGAAAGATCGGTTAAAAGCGACCAGTGGGAAGCAGTAACAATTCCGGTATTATGAGAACCATTAAATATTTATCCTGGTTTCTGATATTGATCCTGGTATCCATTCCCTCTTTCTGCCAGAATTCCAACTTCATCACATTCAATATCCGGTACGATAATCCCGGGGATAAGGAGGATAACTGGCATTACCGGAAGAACGATGTTGCCAGGCTCATTCTTCATTATGAAGCCTCCATTGTCGGTACCCAGGAAGGATTATGCCACCAGGTTGAATTCATAGATAGTTCTCTTACTAAATATGCTTATATCGGTGTTGGAAGGGAAGACGGGAAAACCAGTGGAGAATATTGTGCAATATTTTACGATACCACAATATTTAAACGGATAAGAGGTTCCACATTCTGGCTGTCAGAGACACCCGGGAAAGCGTCTGTTGGATGGGACGCTGCATTGGAAAGAATATGCACCTATGGGCTGTTTGAACACCTGGAAACCGGGAGCAGGATATGGATCTTCAACACTCATTTTGACCACCGTGGTCCTTCGGCCAGGGCCAATTCTGCCAGCCTGATCCTGGAAAAGATCAAAAAGATTAATATAGAAAACCTCCCCGTCGTATTTATGGGTGATTTCAATTCCACCCCGGATGAAGAACCCATTCAGATATTGAAAACCGGCCTGTCTGATGCCCTCGATATTTCAGAAAAGCCACTATACGGTCCTGCCGGAACTTTCAATGGATTTGCAGATGAGATTATATTAAATAGAATTGATTATTTCTTTACACTTGATATGGACATTCTGTCTTATACCCACATCGATGACCGGCGGAATAATAACAAGTACATATCCGACCATCTTCCCGTTATGATTACAATAAAGCCTTCTGCTATCAATAACGAATAAACTATGTAATAAGCTGTTTACAAATGAATTGCAGAAATTTTCCCGCCCATTTTTTATTATCAAGGTTTACCATTTACACCAAGGGTCAAGGGCCGATATATCTGAAACATTTTTGAAAATTGCGAAAAATTAATTTTCTCCCTAATTCTTGCTATTATTGTGTTACTGTTTTTTCAAATCCGGTGAACCTTGAATCATGGGAAATAAATTGGATGCAAGCGTAAACCAGCGTTTTTCCTCGAGGCTGGGGCTGATCCTGAGTGCCATGGGGATAGCCGTCGGTACCGGCAACATCTGGCGTTTCCCGCGCATTGCCGCTCAATCTGCCGGGGAACATGGCGCCGGGGCATTTTTATTTGCCTGGGTGATCTTCCTCTTCCTCTGGAGCATACCCCTTATCATTGCCGAATATACCCTCGGGAAAAAACACCGGTCGGGCGTAGTTGGTATTTTCGTTAAAAGCATGGGGAAAAGGTTTGCATGGATGGGAACTTTCGTTGCCTTCGTTGCAACTGCCATCACATTTTTCTATACGGTAGTTGTAGGATGGTGTATTTATTACTTCGTTCATACACTAACACACGATCTCCCGCTTACTACCCAGGCTGCCATGGATACCTGGAACCACTACCAGGAAAGTGCCTGGCCGTTCCTGACCCACGTACTGGCCATCGGACTGGGAGCCCTGGCTATCTGGAAAGGTATCCGATCTATAGAACGCGTGAATATAATTCTTATCCCTACACTGCTGCTGATCGTTATCCTTTGCGTTATACGGGCGCTCACTTTACCCGGAGCTATTGATGGCATTGCTTACCTGTTCCGTCCCGAATGGAGCCAGTTGAAAGATCCAAAGATCTGGATATCTGCACTTACTCAAAACGCGTTCGATACCGGCGCAGGATGGGGACTCTTCCTGACCTATGCGGCCTATATGAAAGCCGAACATGGCACCATTAAAAATGCTTTTATTACGGGGATAGGGAACAATACGGTATCCCTGCTTTCAGGGATCATGATCTTCGGGACCGTCTTTGCCGTATTACGGTTCGAAATGGGGATGGCCGATACTGAGATCCTCGATATCATGAAAACAAGCGGGCCCGCCTCCACCGGCCTCACTTTTATCTGGATGCCGCAACTCTTCGCCCGGATGATGTTCGGTAATCCACTGGCTGTCCTTTTCTTCCTTGGACTTACCTTTGCCGGCTTTTCATCCCTTATCGCCCAGATGGAATTGCCCACAAGGGTATTGGTTGATACCGGGATGAACCGTACCAGAGCCCTCTGGATCATGGTAGCCGTAATCTACCTGTTTGGTATTCCTTCGGCACGTAACCTGAACATCCTGAGCAACCAGGATTTTGTATGGAGCGTGGCCCTGATGATCTCAGGCGCCTTCATCGCTTTTGCCGTGATCAAAGAGGGTGTTAAAAAATTGATAAGCGAAATAAATGTGACCGTATATGACTGGAATGTAGGAAGTTACTGGATCATTACCATTCGTATGTTCATTCCTTTTGCAGCCTTTTTCCTGCTTTTCTGGTGGCTATTCTTATCCGCCACTGTTTTTGCCCCGGGGGAATGGTATAATCCTTTGAATCCATTCAGCATCATGACATGCCTTGTGCAGTGGTTCTTTGTTACCGCTTTGTTTGTCGGATTCAACAAGAAAATATCCGGAAGTATGATCTGAGGATCCAGGTGCTGGTTTGCTAAACCTGATAATGAGCTGAAGAAATTGTCTCCAGGATATTACCAGGTGCAAATGAGCGATTTCAGTCAAATGATTAATTCTTTTAATGAAATCAAGAGACAGAATATTAACCAGTATAGATCACAAACAACCGGATAAGATCCCAATAGACCTTGGGGCTTCAACAGTTACCGGCATTTCTGCGATGGCGTATAATAAACTTAAGCAGAAACTCGGTATACATACCCCCACCAGGATATTTGATGTAGTGCAGCAACTGGCCATGGTGGATGTGGAGATCATTGATTCATTCGGCGTGGATGCCATTGACATCAACAGGTTATTCATGGATGACCTGGAATGGTATCCTGTAACCCTGGGAGACGGTAGCAGGGGCGAATATCCTGAGTGGTTCAGACCTGAACAGGATGTAGATGGTTCTTTATACCTTCAGGATGATGAAGGGAACGTTATGTCGAGGATGCCGAAGAACGGGAGTTGTTTTGACCAGACATTTTTTCCATGGAAGAATGGATATCCCGACGAAATGGACAGCATTGGCAAGGCTTTTCGATCCATTAACTGGACCGCTCATTCACACTCGAAATACATCAACATTGATCATAAAGAATTAAGGGACAGAACCAAACAGCTGCGCAATTCTACAGACAGGGCCCTGGTCATGTCAGGTGGGGTGAAACTCCTTGAACTTGGATTTTTCCTGAGGAGAATGGATAACTTCCTGATGGACTTGCTTACAGATCAGGATAATCTGTCAAGGCTCCTCGACAAGCTTATCGATATTCAGTTAGCCGGCCTGGAGAAAAAAATCAGGGCTGTTGGAGACCTTGTCGATGTGATCAGGTTCGGCGATGACCTGGGCATGACAACAGGACCCTTTATGGAACGGGGATTATTCAGGCGACATTTTAAACCCAGGTACAGGATTTTATGCGATTATGTGAAGCAGAACAGTGACATAAAGATATTCTTTCATTCATGTGGCAGCATCCGGCAATTTATTCCCGACCTGATTGAAGTTGGTTTTGATATCCTGAATCCTGTACAAACAAATTGTAATGGCATGGATGCCAGAGAGCTAAAAACAGAATTCGGTAGTGAAATTACATTCTGGGGAGGAGGAGTTGATACCTCATCAATTCTTCCCATGGCCTCACCCGGGGAGGTCAGGAAGGATGTTCTGAACCGATGTGAAATACTTTCCAGGAACGGAGGATTTGTGTTTGCCCCCATACATAATATTGTGGCGGGGGTGCCTCCTGAAAACATCCTGGCTATGTATGATGCAGTGAAAGATTTTAATGGGTAAAAACCTTACAAATACCAAATTCTTATCACTGGCCAGGTTATTGTATGCTTAGATTTAATTTGCTTCCAGAAGGTATTTTGTGTTCTTCTCCGTTTCGAATTCAACCGAACCATCCTTGTGTTTTTTCACTTTTACAGGTTTCCCGCCAGATGTTACTTTAACTGGCATGCCGGGATCGACACGGCAGGTTAGCCCGGCTTTTGAATGGATCTCCAACCAATTAATATCCTTGTCTTTCCACTCCATTTTCAATTCAAATCCACCGCGGGCACATAATCCGCTTATGGATCCTTCTGACCATGCATCCGGCAAGGCGGGCAAAAGATCTATCACTCCCTCGTGCGACTGCATCAGCATCTCGGTAATCCCAGCCGTCACGCCCATTGTTCCGTCAATCTGCAATGGTGTATAACATTTGGCAAACAGCTGTGGATAAGCCTGCTCCTTTATATATCCTTTAAAAATAGTATATGCCCTGTCCCCATCGTACAGCCTGGCCCACAGCGCCATCTTCCATCCACGTGAGAATCCTGTTCCTCCGTCCCCACGTTGCTCCAGCACAGCCTTGCAGGCATCCACAAATTCAGGTGTGCGTTTGAATGAAATAACATTCCCGGGATATAATCCATACATGTGTGAAAAGTGCCTGTGCTTCTCCTCGAGCTGTTCCCAGTCTTCGGTCCATTCCTGCAAGGTTCCGTCCTTCCCAATTTGCGGCGGCACCAGCCTTGCCCTGGCCAGTTCAACTTCCCCGGCAAAATCGCGATCACGATCGAGAATCCCTGCAGCCTCAACAAAGTACCCAAACAGGTCCGTCAGGATCTGCATATCAATCGATGAACCGGCGCAGATAGTTGTGAAATAATACATGCCTGTAACTTCATCATAAAAATATTTATATCCTTCTGCCTTCGGCGGATTTTCAGGGCTGTTTGATGGATTTGTCACAAGCCACTTCCCGTTGGGATGCTCCACCAGGAAATCCATGAAAAACTCAACAGATCCTCTCAGTACCGGGTAAATTTCTTCGAGGTATGCCTCATCAGGATTATACAGGTAATGCTCCCATAATTGAGTGGTCAGCCATGCTCCCCCGACTGTAAATGTCCCCCATGTAGGTCCATCCATGGGTGCAGCCACCCGCCAAAGATCTGTATTCTGGTGAAACACCCAGCCCCCGGCACCATAATGCTCCCTGGCTACCTGCGATCCCTGGTCAGTCAATTCCTTTACCAGGGTGATCAGGGGTTCGGCACAATCCGGAAGATTTCCCGACTCCACAGGCCAGTAATTCATTTCGAGGTTAATGTTGGTAGTGTATTTAGAATCCCAGGAAGGATTCATATCCTCGTTCCATATTCCCTGCAAGTTTGCCGCCTCGGTCCCCGGCCTCGATGATGAAATCAATATGTACCTGCCAAAATTATAGGCCAGTGCAGCAATGGAAGGATCAGCAGTGCTTTCAAATCCTGCCATCCTTTTATCCGTAGGAAGCCACGAATTCTCAGTTGTTTTCAGATCAAACGATACCCTGTCGAAATAGGCCCTGTAATCCCTGACAGCGCTCATATAAATTTCATCATATGTTTTTCCACGAAGCCTTTCCAGGTAACCATTCACCCTTCCCACCTGGTCGGCACTCACATCTTGATAATCCACAAAGTTTGTCGCGGCCACAAAAAAGAGTGTTACAGCATCTGCATTTTCAACGAAAAGCTGTGTTTCTTCTACTTTAATGCTGCCACCTTCCGGTATCGCCTTCAGTTGTGCCCTGAACCTGAGTGCACCTTCCACCCCCATGTAATCCGCCGATTTACCATTGACCATCAGTCCATCCTGACCCACCCCGTCCATCCTGAAATAATCGGTTGCATAATTAGAGTGGGCACTGTTCCGGCACCCCCTCAGGCTGGCCGTAAAGGAAATACTTCCCGGTTTATCCGCAGTCAATCGGATCATGATCACCTGGTCCGGTGCAGATGAAAATACGTCCCTGTGATACGTAACTCCATCCACTGAATATTCAACACTGGTGACACCTGACTCTAAATCGAGCCAACGTTTATATCCTGAAATATTATCTTCCAACTCATTCTTAAAAAAAAGATACAGGTTGGCGAGCGACTGGTACTTCTGCTGCTCTACCGGGTATCCCATCAGGTGACGGCCGAACAGCTTATGCGCCTCAAGCGGCTTCCCCTCAAATATCAGCTTTTGTATTTCAGGAAGCGCCTTATACCCGCCTTCTACAACAGTTGAATAGGGTCCTCCCGACCAGTACGTCTCCTCATTTAACTGGATCCGCTCCTCTCCGTATCTTCCAAATACCATTACCCCCAGCCTGCCATTCCCAACAGGCAATGCCTCTTCCCACTCCTTTGCCGGGGTGTCATACCAAACAAAGGTGGAAGGATTATAGTCGCGATTGTTTATTCCTTGCCCTGTACATGTTGTTTGTCCTTTAGGATGTAACAAACCAACGGAGAGAATGAACAGAAGAACTGTTGCTCTTTTCATCTGGATTGGTAATTAAAAACTAAAGGTATAAAAGTGTTCCAAAATAGACACATCGTGTACGAAAATGATACACTCATCTGAAATAAAATTATTCTATATGGCTGACTGACTGACAATTAAATTCTATGGCACTTTGTTTGATAAAAATTACCTGTCTGAACCAACGACCTTGAATAACTATTAACCAATGCTTTTTTATTACCTGAAAACTGTTATTCGCATTTTTCGCGGTAAAAGCCTCTATTTCTTTATCAATATTATTGGTCTTGCCATTGGGCTATCTGCATTTATCCTGATCATACTCTGGATCAATGATGAGTTCAGTTATGAGAAAATGCACAAGAATGCACGAAATGTGTATCTGGTGCATAAGCAATACAAAATGGGGGAGCGGATGGAAACCAACTCATCCCTGCCCTGGCCGCTTGGACCTACTCTTATGACAGAAATACCCGAAGTCGATCAGGCAGTCAGGGTAGTCCGGCAATTCCCTGTGGTCTATAACGGGGTGGATTATTATTCCGAAGATAATGTATGTGCCGCAGATCCTGCCTATTTTACACTTTTCAGCTTCCCCTTCCTGGAGGGAGACCAGGCAGAGGCTTTGAAAGATCCCTATTCCATTGTCATTACGAAAGAAAAAGCTGAGAAATATTTTGGTAACGAACCCGCCCTGGGAAAGGTATTGTGGTTAGATAAGATGGAACCCTTTACCGTAACGGGTGTGATTGAAAACATTACCCAAAATACATACCTCGATTTCGATATTATCATTCCATTTCAAACCATTTACCCTTCTGCCGAATACAGTGATGTATGGTATGACCATTTTATCGAAACCTATATTCTTACCCCGCCGGATATAGATATCACCAGTTTTCAGGAGAAAATTACTCTGCTCATCCGCAACTATATGACCGAGGATAATACAGTGCAATTGCTTGTACAGCGGCTCGACCGGAGGCACCTTTACAATCTCGATGAAAAGAATCAGCGGATCCAATATGTATATATTTTTTCACTGATCGGTTTCCTGATCATCCTTATCGCCTGCATAAATTATATAAATGTATCCACATCACTTTCAATAAAGAGATCCCATGAAATTGGTGTTAAAAAAGCCATCGGCGCTTCTAAAAAACAATTGTTCCTGCAGTTCATAGGTGAAACATTAGTTCAAACACTGATTGCCTTCCTTATTGCATCTGTACTTGTTGAACTCATGCAGCCTTCTTTCAACCAGCTAACCGGGAAGGAAATCCAACTTCCCTTCCTTGAGCCGTGGTTTATATTGTTCCTGATTGCCCTGCTGGTTGTTACCACATTTCTTTCAGGCATTTATCCGGCACTTCTCCTTTCATCCTTCAAACCTGTATCGGTCTTCCAGGGTAAGGGCAAAACAGGAAAGGGCAGGCAGGCATTCAGGGTTGGACTGGTCATTTTTCAGTTTACAATATCCATCAGCCTTATTATCAGCAGCCTGTTTATTAACGGACAATTAAAATATATAAACAGCAAGGACCTCGGATTTGAAAAGGAAAATATCCTGTATATACCGATTGTTAGTGATTTTAACACAAAATATGATGTTTTCAGGACGGCTTTGCTGGAGAATCCGAGGATTATGAACATTTGCCGTTGTTCAAATACACCGTCGTCGTTCTGGGGAATTGTAAGAGGCGTTGAATGGGAAGGGAAACCCGATGAAGACACAGAATCATTCGCTTTTGCATCTGTCGATTACGACTTTATTGAAACAATCGGACTGGAACTGACTCACGGCAGGAATTTTTCACGGGAATTTGCCATGGATTCAAACTGCATCATCATCAACCAGAAGGCCTTTGACCTTATGGGATTTGAAGACCTGGAGGGTAAGCAGGTCTTATTTGACTCTCTTGGAAACGACATTATTGGAGTGGTTAAGGATTTTAATTCCCTGCCATTAACCTACGACATAGAACCCATGCTTATATTGATGTGGCCGCAATACTATTTCGTCACGATGATCCGCCTGGCACCCGGTAACTTTGATGAAATCATTCCTTTCATTGAATCAACATGGAAGCAATTTGTTCCCGATATACCGTTTGAATACCATTTCCTGGATGAAAGAATAGAACAACAATACCAGAACGAATCGCGAATGGCAAAGCTGTCCGGATGGTTTACCCTGCTGGCCATTCTTATCACCTGTATCGGCCTGTTTGGTATCTCCTCCCACACCGCACAACAAAAAACCAAGGAGATTGGTGTGAGGAAAGTATTTGGCGCGTCAACCAATATGATCGTTAAACGTTTCTTATTGATATTCCTGAAATGGGTGCTCATTTCAAGTGTGATCGCCTGGCCCCTGACCTGGTATTTTATCAGGAACTGGCTCGAGAATTTTGCTTTCCGTATCCCAATCACCATCTGGGTATTTTTACTTTCCACCGGGATTGGAATAGCCATAGCTTTAATCACCGTGTCATACCAGTCATTAGTGGCAGCAAATAAAAATCCGGTGGATACACTCAGGTATGAGTAGCAAATCCTGATATTTCAGACTGATCCCGGGTTTCTATCAACTTCCCAACCTATGTTTTTTGGTATCCCCGTTAATACAATAATTTTGTAATTTGTGCTCATTAATTTATATGAGCAAATGAAAAAAGAAGAAAATATACATTCGGTAAATGCATGGCAGGAAGAAATAATTATACCCACCTATCCCGTAGGAAAACCTGAAAAAAATCCCATGTTCTTTGAGAAAAGGGTATACCAGGGGAGCAGTGGTGCAGTATACCCGTATCCGGTCATTGAAAAGATCTCTGATAACAGGAAAGATAAGAAATGGGTTGCCCTGTATCTTGAAAACAGGTATTTAAAAATCATGATCCTGCCTGAACTGGGCGGCAGAATTCAAATGGCTTACGATAAAACGAAGGATCGTCATTTTGTTTATTACAACCAGGTCATTAAACCAGCCCTGGCAGGATTAACCGGCCCCTGGATTTCAGGTGGAATAGAATTTAACTGGCCCCAGCACCATCGCCCATCCACTTTCGATCCGGTGGATTTCAAAATAGATGAAAATCCGGATGGAAGTAAAACGGTCTGGTGCAACGAAGTAGAAAGAATGTTCCGTACCAGGGGAATAACTGGCTTCACTTTGTATCCTGATAAGGCCTATCTTGAAGTCAATGTCAGACTCTATAACCGCACTCCTTATCCACAGACTTTTCTGTGGTGGGCCAATCCGGCGCTGCATGTGAACGAACATTATCAATCGGTCTTCCCGCCCGACGTTCATGCAGTATTTGATAATGGGAGAAGGGATGTTTCATCCTTTCCGGTTGCATCAGGAACCTACTGTAATGTAGATTATTCAGCCGGCGTTGATATTTCCTGGTATAAAAATATCCCTGTTCCGACATCTTATATGGCCGCCGTTTCAAAATATGATTTTGTCGGGGGCTATGAACACGATACCAGGGGAGGTATACTTCACATAGCCAATCATCATATTTCACCCGGTAAAAAGCAATGGACATGGGGTAATGGGGATTTCGGCAATGCCTGGTACAGGAACCTGACCGATGAAGACGGCCCTTATGTGGAATTAATGTGCGGGGTATATTCAGAGAATCAACCCGATTTTTCCTGGCTCATGCCAGGGGAAGAAAAATCATTCAAACAGTATTTTCTTCCTTACAAGGATGTAGGATTGGTTAAAAATGCCACTAAGGAGGCATTGTTGAATTTAGAATTCCTTGATAACCAGGTTAATATAAAAATATATACTACATCTGAATTTCCCGGTACCCGTGTACAACTGGATATAAGGGATAGTCTGTATTTTGAAGACACTTACGATTCATCCCCGGAAGGATATTACGAAAAAACGGTTCATTTTTCACCTGATATCAATGATGAAGACATCAGGGTAACTGTTTTTGATAACTCCGGAAGAACAATGGTCGAGTGGCAACCGGAAGAACCGGAATATAAACCGGTGCCGGAACCGGCCAGCGCTGTAAAAAAACCACATGAAATTACCGACACGGAACAACTTTTTCTTACAGGCCTTCATCTTGAACAATATCGGCATGCCACTTTTGATCCGACAGAATACTACATGGAAGCTCTTAGGCGTAATCCGGGAAGTGTTCATTGCAATAATGCAATGGGGCTGTGGTTACTCCGACGGGGTCAGTTCGCTAAAGCCGAGAAATATTTCAGAAAAGCCATTGATACCCTGAATGAAAGAAATCCAAACCCTTATGATGGAGAACCATTCTATAACCTGGGGATCACCCTGAAATTGCAAGGGAGATACCAGGAAGCGTATGATGCATTCTTTAAATCAACCTGGAACGCTGCCTTGCAGGATGCAGGATATTTTAACCTGGCTCAGATTGCCTGCATCAATAAGGATTGGGAAGAAGCCCTTCAATTTGTTAATCAATCTTTACAAAGGAATTCATTCAATCATAAGGCCAGGCACCTGGAAATTGCCATCCTCCGCAAACTCGACCAGAAGGAAAAAGCCCTGAAGAAAATAAAAGAATCGCTAAGCCTTGATCCTTTTAACTTTGGCGTTTTGTTTGAATATTATCTTATTGAAGGGAAAGAAGAAAGGCTATCTGACTTTCACCAACTTATCCGGAAAAATATTCATAATTACATCGAGTTTGCGCTCGATTATGCCCATACGGGCTTATTTGATGAAGCCATACAATTGCTCGACTCAGGGGTAAATGAACAGGGAAAGAAAATATATCCAATGGCCTTGTATTACCTTGGATGGTTTGCCAGCAGGAAGAATGATCAGAGCAGATCCATCAGTTACTTTAAAAAAGCATCCGGTCAAAATCCTGATTATTGCTTTCCAAACAGGATCGAGTCAGTA
>CAYZEZ010000082.1:0-17048 GCA_964477295.1 uncultured Bacteroides sp.
CGTAATAGGGACATCAGCACCTGTTTTTGCAAAAGCGATAATGCTCTTTTCAAATTCTTCAAGAGATGGGTAGTCCATTCCTGAATGTGCCTGCATGCCGATGCCGTCTATCCTTATCCCTTTTGATTTGAGATTATTAACAAGTTTTACCACCTCTTCTCTTCTTCCTTTATGATGCATGGAATAGTCATTATAGATCAACTCTGCATCCGGATCAGCCTCATGAGCAAACTTAAAAGCAAGTTCTACATATTCTTCACCCACTATCTGGTAGAATTTATTATTGCGCCATGAACCATCATCTTCAATGGCTTCATTCACCACATCCCAGCAATCTACTTTTCCTTTATAGCGTTCAACTACTGTGGAAATGTGTGTTTTCATTCTTTCGATCATTATTTCCCTGCTTATGTCATTCCCTTCATCATCAACAAAAAACCAGCTGGGGGCCTGTGAATGCCAGATGAGGCAATGACCTACAATGTAAAGATCGTTTTGCTCACCAAATTCAATAAACCTGTCAGGCAATACGAAATCAAATTTCCCTTCCGTTGGCTGGATGAGTCCGCTTTTCATACAATTTTCAGCAACAATAGAATTGAAATGCTTATAAATAATGCCTACCGAAGCAGTATCGCTACCGAGTATCTGAGGCTCATTCATTGCTGTACCAATATAGAATTTACCCTCCAGGGCATCCTTAAGTCCTTCTTCCGAAGAATCTTTTGTATTGCAGGCAGATGTAAAAACTACCAATGTAATAACAAACCAGTTTTTTAGAAATACTTTTTTCATAACGATATATTTTTTCATTTTGATTATTCTTTCGAATCAGTGTTTCTTCTTTCACTGAGTTCTTTCTCTATCTGTACCTCTTTTTTCTTATCTATTGAATAAAAGAAAAGGCAGCCAATACCAACCATAAAAGTAATGGTAGGGAAGACACTTATCGACAATTTGATCCCGTTGATCACTTCAGGAGCCTGAACTGCGACACTCTCATCATAGCCATATCCTGCCAGGATACCTGCAACCAGCGCTCCTCCTATACTCAGCCCGGCCTTTAGTCCGAAGATCATAGCAGAAAATATGATGGCAGTGGCACGCCGGTTATTTTTCCATTCTGAATAGTCTGCGACATCTGCAATCATTGCCCATAAAAGCGGAATGGTTAATCCGTAGAAGAACCCGTGAAGAACCTGTGTGATAAAAACTATAGGTATCGATTCAGGTTTATAGAAAACAAATGCCAGCAAACAAATAGTGGAGAGGAACAGTCCTGCTCCGAATACATCTCTTTTACCAAATTTATCAGCCAGCTTTTTTGAGAAGATGATACCAACTATCATGAATATAATACCTCCTGCATTGAACAGGCTAAAACCTGATGTAGGGGCATCTTCAGGCCATTGGAATCCATGCATACCAATTTTTGTAAATAAATTATTTAATCCATCAATAAATCCATTGAATCCGATATCGTTCAAAAATGCGACAAGGTGCGCTTCACTCAGATAGTTTTGAAAGTAATATACATATGAGCCACCCTTGAGGGAGAGAGTTATAAACACAAAAACAGTGAGGATCAGCATTGCAATCCAGGGCCTGTTCTTTACCAGGTCTCCAAGGTCTTCCCTGATACTTGATTTTTGTTCAGGTTTGGGGATGATGCGTTCTCTTGTAGTAAGAAAAGTAATAATAAAGAAAAGCACTCCTATTGCAGCGAATATACCCATTGTATTTTCGAAACCCTTGATTTTATCTCCATCTCCAAGGATAAGAACAAGTGGGAGTAACAGAACCTGCACAATGAATTGTGCAATCATCACAGCCACAAAACGGTAAGAAGAAATGCTGTTTCGCTCTGCAATATTTCCTGTCAGCACTCCGCTTAGTGCAGCATACGGCAAGTTATTCGCAGAATAAACCACTACAAGGATAAGGTATGTTATCAGTGCATATGCTATTTTTCCTTTTTCTCCGAAATCAGGTGTGCTGAATGCAAGGATAGCTACCACCCCAAATGGCACTGCAGTCCACAGGATCCAGGGGCGGAACTTTCCCCAGCGTGTGTTGGTCCGATCAGCAATGATTCCCATAACAGGATTAAAAAATGCCCCGGTCATTCCTCCGGTAAAAATGATTGCTGAAGCTGCAGCAGGTTGTATCTTGTAAACATCCGTGTAAAAGAATGCGAGGAAGGTCATCAGCGTCTGAAAAATAAGATTGGCAGAAAGGTCACCAAGACTGTATCCTATCTTTTCTCTTACAGAGAGTTTAACATTCGCATCTGTCATTTTATATATTTTAAAATTGAGCTAATAAACTTACATAAAATATTGATTATACCATGACTCCACAAAAAACAAAACAGTATACTAAATTTTGTAAGATGAGCATATGATTCGAGCATGGTATGCGGCCTCTCCGTATTACCGGGTTATCTCCTTTTTGTATTCCCGGGGGCGTTTTATTATAATATTCCCTGAAGCAGAGTATCCATTTTATCCGGATTAGTACATCTACTGGTGATGAATATGTTGTGAGCGTTATGAAAAAATGATTATAACCATGGTTTAACCTGCAATTTGACTTTTTTTTGTGGAGAAGGATTTGCCCTGAAAAGTGGCATTTTTGAGAAAATATACCCTGGTAATAACCTCATAATCAGGGGGCGTTGGATCGTGCCCGGCTGGACCCGCAGATAAAGAGAAAGGAGTTGGATTGATATGATCTGACTCCTTTTTTTGGTTGAATTAAGATTGAAGCTTGCGGAAACCTCCCACATGTCTGCAACAGATAAAAGGGAACCGGGATAAATGAGGGCAGCATGAAATGTATAGAACATATGTACCTAATTTTGCTTATATTTTGTAGCCAACGCCTGAATTCATTTATCAGGCACGCCTATAGTGTGAAAATGGCCGACATTACAATGATTATCAATGTTGTGAACAGGAATGAAACAGAAGCTGTTGCAAGCAATATTGAGATACAGTCAGGTTCATATACCAGAAAAGCAAAGGTCAACATGATCGATGCAGAATCTTTAGAAGCCAGGAATACCGGAACAGAACAACCTGTAAATATTTAGGCGGAACAGATTAACTTCAAGGGAAATACCATCAAACATACATTTCCTGGCCATTCGTTCACGTTAATTGAAATGCCATTGAAATACCGTATTGAATATATAACAAAATAAGTGCAATCCGTTGTAGAGCATATATTTTGCTGCCAGTGACCCAACACATGATCTTATAATGAATATTAACCCTATCTAATTTGCTATGAAATCCGGAAAACCCTACTTTGCCAACAATACCGAATACAATCGCCAAACAGGAAGTGCAGATATGGACGACAGGGACATGAGGGAATATTACCTTTTACCCTACAGGACACTAATAAGAGATTGTAAATTTACTGTATGTAATAGCTTATGATCAAAAGTATGAGCAATACGTAACCACATCGAACATATTTTTCAAACCCAATGCCTTCAGGCCATGGTTTACCCCTGTTGATGGTGGCTATGGTTGTTTTGGCTCTTTAACCAGTTTAGAGATTGATTCAAAAGATATCTGAATACTGAAATCAGATTTGAGGAAGAGAAATTGAGGGGATCAGGTCAAATTGCAATAATAATTTCAAGCATCCATTTTGTATCGAACCAACGTTAAGTTAATTTTTTTAATACAGTTTTCAACGCATTTTCATCGCCTACATTTCCCGGAAAAATAATGTATGGCATCTCCGGGAATTTATGTGCTTTACCCGTTATAATAACCGGTACACCGGGAATAATCTGACCCGAAACCCTGGCAGAATCAATATTCAGGCCTTTGGTTAGTATATCGTGGGATGTTATTCCTCCTTTGGCAACAATGTAACCTGGTTGCTCCGGGAGCTTTGTGACAATGCTGACAAGAAACCCGGATATTTTATTCCCCAGCTGCAGGCGATCTGTTTTATTTTTCAGCCTGATCTCCTCCCGTGAAGTGAAAATAACCGGGGTATTGCCCGTTGACCATATTTGAGTAATCCGGTCAATAATGTGAATAATCAGGTTTCCAGGATCACTTATAACTTGCTGAATGTCAACCTCAATTCCGGTTACTTTATTGTATTTCAATATTGTATGTAACTGTTCAGTCGCTTTTTGAACATGTGACCCGACAATAAAGATCCCCGGCTTATCTGGTTTAATCAATGCATTTTTTGACAGGAACGCTTTGTCGGGTATCCCGGTGATAGCCTTTGGCAGGGATGAGGATGAGCGGATGACCAGTGGATTTTCGGAATTCAAAAACAGTTTTAGTAAACTGTAAGAGAATTTATACAGATCATCATATTCCAGGGCATTGATTATTACAAATCTCTTTTGTTTTAAGGCAGCCAGAATTTTAACCAGTTCTCCACGTGATCTGGATCTCAGGATCTCCAGCGATAAACTTCCTATTTCCTCCCTGTTTATCCTTCTTCCTGATTTTTCTATGATGTATTCCTCTAAATCCGCATTTTTAAAAGGGAAAACATTATCAAGTGAAAATTCCGTTTCACTTACAGGGATAAGTTCATCACCATTTTTCAGATAGTGGGTATTATCGACGGTAAACCTTCCTGCCTCGATTAAACAGGGTATAAAGAACACCGGTAACGATGGTGGCCTGTTGCAGTCAGCAAGTGTTGCCGAAATGGTTTCGGGTTCAAGCGGGAAATGACCTCTTAACGTTGAATCGCTCCTGCTGATGAAAATAAGCTTGTGATTAAACTTTTCGTGAACCTTCAGTACTGCCTCAATAACGTCCCTGTTTATTCTTTCGGCATCCTCTGCATTCATCGACCTGGAATTGGTAAGAATATAGAAAAACGGGCTTTTATCATTGAAGGCTGTCCGTAAGTTTTCTTTTTCCCAGTGGGTCAGTAGGAGGCAGCCATGAACCGTCTGGATGCCAGTGGGATCATCATCCAGAATGACGATTTTAACCGGATTTGAACTCAGGATCTTCCTGATGTCTTCCCGAATGCCGGTACCGGATGAGCGTTCATACTTTTTCAATATTCCGGAGTAGCATAATCTGTCTGGCATCATTAAAGCTGTTTTCGCAAATTGTTGATTCCAAGAATTTCCCTTGCTTCAGAAGGGCTGGCTGTTTCCAGCCCCATTTCCCTAACAAGCACAGCCAGTTTTTCAACCAGTACGGCGTTTGATTTTGCAATCTTCCCGGGAGCATAGCAGAAACTGTCCTCAAATCCAACCCTCACAACGCTGGCTCCCATTGACAGTGCAGCCAGAAGTATCGAAAAATCACTCATTCCATCGTGGGTAAGTCCCCAATGAGACCCCTGTTCGGTGAGTGATTGCATGTAAAAGATGTTCCGGCTGTTGGCTGCCAGGTTACTTGCTCCACCTCCTCCAAGACAGAAATTGTAGTGCATTGGCCTTTCCAAAACACCCTCATCTGCCATCCTGGTACAGGTCTCTACCATACTCAGGTCGAAATTTTCCAATTCGGGGATTATTTTATTTTTTCTCATCCGGCCGGCATAGTAGCGGATATCCGATAGTTTGTTGATATATACCTTTTCTCCAAAGTTTACAGAACCCATATTTAAGGAGGCAACTTCAACCCGCGGTTCATCGAGACAAACACATTTTTCCTCGAGGGAAAGATCTGCCAGTCCTCCTGTGGATCCCTGGATGACAATATCGGAGCTGCCAGATATTAAATCAAGGGTTTTCGAAAAGACCGTAAGATCAGACGTCTGTTCCCCGTTCTCTTTGCGTGTATGCAAATGTACCATGCCCGCCCCTGCATTTGCGCAATTGGCCACGTCTCTGGCGATATCTTCTGGTGATATCGGGTTAAAAGCGCTTTCCGGAACCGGTTTTTCTACGTGGCAAACCGGTGCTACGGTAAGGATGATTTTCCTGTTTTGTATATTCATATTCAAAGCTTATGTTTCTTTTACCAGGGATTTAGAGGCATCTATTCTTGTAAAAAGTAATGCACTGATCAAAAGCATTCCGGAGATTATGTAAAGCGGAAAATTAAAATTTCCGGTTGCCTTCACCAGGTAACCAAATACAGCGGCACATGTAAAGCCACCGATATTTCCGGCTGTATTCATTGCTCCCGAGATTGATCCTCCATATTTTCTACCCACATCAAGACACACCGCCCATGCACTTGGGAGCATCAGGTCAACAACGCCAAAGCAAAGCGCCAGAAAGATAAAAACCTGGATTTTTCCCGGTATAAAAGCTGCTAAAAACATGAATACTGCAGACAGGGAAAGTCCACCCACACCAAGTATTCTTCTTCCCGTTTTCAAACCGTATTTTTTTGAAAGGGAGTCGCTTAGATATCCTCCGGATATGTTGCCAATCATACTCATGAGAAACGGTACAGACACTGCCCAGTTAAGTTCTTTGTATTCGAATCCTCTGCCTTGTTCCATAAATGTGGGGAACCAGGAGAAGAAGAACCAGGATGCCCAGGCATAAAACCAGTACATCCCTATAATCAGCCAGAATTGTCTGCTTCTTATTATAGCGGACCAGGGGATAGCAACTTTTTCTGTTTTTATTACAGCTGTGTCAAGCTCATTCAATTCAGCTTGCTTAATTCCTCTCTTTGCCGCAGGATTATCCCGGTACCAGAAATACCAGACAATAACCCATATCCCGCCGGCTGCAGCCAGGATATAAAATGCTGCCCGCCACCCAAAGTGTATAATGATCGGAATGACTATGAATGGAGTAAGCGCTCCACCCACTCTGCTGGCAGCCCATATGTAGCCCTGTGCTTTTCCTGTCTTTGATTTAGGGAACCATCGCCCGATTGCTCCTGTCATACAGGGGTATGCTCCAGCCTCCCCGATACCAAAAGCAAAACGTATCAGCAGCAACGAAATGAAACCGCCTGCCATCCCTGTTAAACCAGTAAAACACGACCACCATAAAACAATGATTGCAAGCACTGTCCGCTGTCCCTTCTTGTCGCCCAGTGCACCTAGGGGTATTTGCAGCAAACCGTACGAAATAATAAAGGCACTTAGCACCCACCCCCACTGTTCAATGGAAAGATTCAGATCTTCCATGATCTGAGTGCCGGCCATGGTAATGTTTATCCGGTCGAGGAAAGTAATAACTCCTAAGATAGTGAGGAGCGCAAGGACAATGTTTCTCTTTTTCAAACCCGTTGGATTTTGATATTCAGGGATTTGCTACATATTTGTTTCTATGTATTTCTTTACTCCTAATACTCCTGACAGGGGTGAAGACAATACTGGTTTACCACTGAATTCTGAAAGCTTACCGGCCATTCTTGCCATTGATCCCTGTGCAAGCACCAGGACATCTACTCTGTCTGCAACAGCTTTTGAGGCTTCCAGGATCAGGTTGTCGTGTGTTTCCCTGTCACCCGACATTACGGCCTGGAAGGCACCTTCAGCCAGACCTTCAACAATATCAATCTGCTTGTTCAATTCTTCAGACATTGTTAAAAGTAGTTTTGCGGTTGGGGCCAATGTTGATGGTAATGTTGCAAGAACTCCAATTTTTTGCGCAGATTCAACTGCTTTGATCGCCATTGGGTCATCGATTTTTAGCAAAGGGATGGGGATCATTTTTCTGGCGGCCTGTGCAATTTCTCCAATGGATGAGCAGGTGTTAAAAATAATATCAGCTCTGGCATGAACGGCCATATGATAGCAGTCGACCAATCGTTTGGCTACGGCTGGCGTTACCCTGTTGAATTCAATAACTTCCTGTATCAGGCTGTCATCTACAATGTGGTTTAATTTAACATCGGGCAGATGTTCCTTAAACAATTGTGTCACCGGCTCTACCATGGCCAGTGCTGTATGTACTGCAAATACTCTGATCATATCTTTGTTTTATTTCTGGTTCTTCGGTTGAGTTAAATAAAACCTTGGAATAAAGTCTTCATTTTCAGGGATGGCTATAAAATTAGCAAAATAAAAATGCAATCAACTGAAATTATGTTGATTACGTTTAATTATTGCCGGAGTTACAGGATTACTGGTATGATCCTGGTTGGGAGGTTCCTTCCAAAATCAGCCTAATCTTTACTTTTATCTGTTACGGAGAAGGATTTTCGGAGAAGGATTTGCCCTGAAAAAAAGGATTTTCGTAAAAACGTATATTTACAACTATCACATAACCAATAGCATAAAATCAGGCTTAGATTAATACCCTATGAATAGAATCATATTCGTAAATTAGCTGATATGTCTTCCACTGTCCTCCATATAAAAAACATGGTATGCAACAGGTGTGTTAAAGTTGTGAAGGAGGAGTTAACTGCTATGGGATATCATATCGTTTCTGTTGAATTAGGAGAGGTTACGCTGAAAGAATCCCTGGATGATGAGGGCAGAGACAGGATTCGTAAGGGATTAACAGAAAATGGATTTGAATTGATAGATAACAGGAAGAGCTGGATCATAAACAGAATCAAAACGCTTATCATAGAATACATACATTACGACAAGGAGAAACCTGAATATGTGAATATCTCTGAATTTCTGGCCAATGAACTAGGGAATGATTATTCATATTTAAGCCATTTGTTCTCATCTGTTGAAGGAATAACCATCGAAAAATACCTGATCCTTCAAAAAGTGGAAAAGGTTAAGGAATTACTCGTTTATGATGAACTTTCTTTGAGTGAGATTGCCTACAAAACAGGTTATAGCAGTGTACAACACCTGTCAAACCAGTTTAAAAAAATCATCGGCTTGTCTCCATCCCACTTTAAAAAAATCAGGAAGGACAGAAGAAAGCCCCTCGACCTGGTATAACATTTAAAAAACCTTTAAATTTTTTAATAATAATGTAAGATTAAGTGTTCCCGGGGCCGATCTTTGCATTTAAATTTTTGCAAGGACATGGAACCAATGACATTCAAAACTGAACTGAACTACAGTAGTTACATCATTAAAATCCACAAAAATTATATTAATCTTTACAAAAATTATGTAACATAATTAGATTAAAAATTATTTTATTTGCACCAGTGAATAATATGATCCGAATGAGGAAAATCATACATACAATTTTTGCCCTTATCCTGTTGGTGTCCACAACCGGCATAACCATCAATCTGCATTATTGCCATGAGCATTTGTATGATGTTGGCCTTAATAAACCGGCAAGAAGCTGTTGTGATAATGGGGGAAATGACAATTCATGTCATCATGGAAATACCCTTGAAAAGCCATGTCATTGTAAAAATGAGAGCATAACGGTTAAATTGTCGGACAATTTCCTGATATCGTCCGATTATTTCGAAACTGCTAATGATTATAGCAACATACTGTTTTACTTCAATTACACACAACCGGACAATCGGATGGTTCTGAATAATTCTCCAGCCAACCCGATGCGCAAATTCAGCATACATCCACCTCCTCAGAAGGAGGTGCTTCTCAAATTACAATCCTTTTTGATTTAGAATTCCTTCAGGGAAAATATCATTAACCTGAGTCAATAATTCTTTTATTGAGTTATTGATATTAATGGATATGATAACCAGCCCTCCCAATCCCATTTCTTTCTCTGAAATAGGATTAAAGACCTGATTTATATGTAATTATTCAACTGATTTGTGATGATAAACAAATTCATAAAATTCTTCCTGGAAAATAAGCTGGTAACCTTTTTGATGCTATTTGTATTTATAGCATGGGGGATTGTTACTGCGCCCTTTAACTGGGACACCGGATTATTTCCCCGCGATCCGGTACCCGTGGATGCCATTCCTGACATTGGGGAAAATCAGCAAATTGTCTACACCGAGTGGCCGGGGCGCTCTCCCCAGGATATTGAAGATCAGATCTCCTATCCGCTGACAACTGCTCTGCTGGGAATACCGGGAGTTAAAGATATAAGAAGCAATTCCATTTTCGGCCTGTCCAGCATATATATCATATTTGAGGAGGATATTGAGTTTTACTGGAGCAGAACGAGGATATTGGAAAAACTTAATTCATTACCTTCCGGCACACTCCCTGAAGATGTAACTCCCGCACTGGGTCCTGATGCTACTGCACTGGGACAGGTTTACTGGTATACACTTGAAGGTCGCGATAAAGACGGCAATCCGGCAGGGGGGTGGGATCCACATGAGCTGAGGACCATCCAGGATTATTATGTCAGGTACTCATTAACTTCAGCAAAAGGAATTGCGGAAGTTGCTTCGATTGGTGGTTTTGTTAAAGAATACCAGGTGGATATTGATCCAAATGCCATGCGTGCTCATGGTGTTACCGTTGCCCAGATTATGGCCGCTGTAAAGAATAGCAACCTTGATATTGGAGCAAGGACCATTGAGTTTAACAGGGTAGAATACCTGGTGCGTGCACTGGGTTATATTAAATCTCTCGAAGACATCGAAGAAAGTGTTGTTGATGTGCAGAACAATGTCCCAATCAGGATCAAGGATGTTGCACGGGTGAATTTTGGGCCCGCAACCCGCAGAGGAGGCCTCGATAAAGGTGGCGCCGAAGCAGTAGGAGGAGTAGTCGTTGCCAGGTATGGTGCGAATCCACTCGAAGCAATTAATAATGTAAAAGATAAAATTGCCGGGATATCCCCGGGTTTGCCAAGTAAAATACTTGATGACGGAACCGTTTCAAAAGTTACTATTGTTCCCTTTTATGACCGTACCGGATTAATTAAGGAAACCCTGGGGACATTGGAATCCGCACTGACCGAGGAAGTAATCATAAGCATTATTGTTGTTATCATCCTCATGTTAAGTCTGCAGGCTTCATTTCTGATATCGAGCCTGTTGCCTGTAGGGGTGCTGATGACATTTATTATTATGCGAAAGTTTGGTGTCGATGCAAACGTTGTTGCACTTTCCGGTATTGCCATAGCCATTGGTGTGATGGTGGATGTGGGAATAGTATTTACCGAAAATATTGTCAGGCACCTGGATATGCCTGCAAATAAGGGTGCTAAAGGAAAAAAACTGCTCATTGTGATATATGATGGTACTACTGAAGTAGCATCAGCAGTAATTACTGCCTTATTAACGACAGTTGTAAGTTTTCTGCCCGTATTTGCCTTGCAGGCATCCGAAGGGAAACTTTTCAAACCACTGGCCTTTACCAAAACTTTTGCCATGATATCGGCACTTATTATTGGATTGATTGTTATTCCAGCCCTTGCAAATGTTGTGTTTTCCGTCCGCTTTGATAAGAAAAGGATAAAGAGGATTTTCAATGTCATATTAATTGCTGCAGGAATCCTCCTTATTATCGTCTCAAAAGCCTGGATCGCTATTGTTTTAGTTGCACTTGGGGTAAATGGTCTTCTGGAATATAAGTGGCCTGAAAACAGAAAGCGCTTTGTAAACTATATAAATATTGCCCTTACACTATTGGTTGTTTTGTATTTCCTTGCTATTGAATGGATGCCATTGGGAGCACAGAGAAGCCTCTTCCTGAATATTCTTTTTGTTGTGACCATTGTGGCTGTTGTACTTGGGTTTTTAATGAGCATTGTCAGGTACTACCAACCCATATTGAGATGGTGCCTTGATAACAAATGGAAATTCCTCAGTATTCCCATTGGAATTGTGTTGTTGGGAATAATTATCTGGCAAGGGGTTGACAAGCTATTTGGATTCATGCCAGAGGGTATAAGACAAACCAGGGCCTGGCAGGCTGTAGAAAACACCTTTCCGGGCATTGGCAAGGAATTTATGCCCACCCTTGATGAAGGATCATTTCTGCTTATGCCAACGACTATGCCTCATTCAGGGATAGAAGAAAATATCGAAGTGATTTCCATGCTCGATAAAAAGGTTAATGCCGTTCCTGAGGTTGAAAATGTTGTTGGGAAATGGGGCCGTGTAAATTCGGCGCTGGATCCTGCTCCTACATCTATGTTTGAAAATATAATTAACTACAAACCGGAATATATCCTGGATGAAAACGGACACCGGATGCGGTTTAAAGTAAATAAGGAAAATGCCTTTGTGCTGGCTGATGGCAGCACATATAATCCTGTAAATGAGGATTTCAGATTAATCTCAAAAGAGGAACTAATCCCCGACAGAAAGGGCAAATATTTCCGGCAGTGGAGGGATGAAATCCAATCAACGGACGATATATGGAAAGAAATTGTGTCTGCCTCGAAAATTCCGGGACTTACTTCTGCTCCTAAATTACAGCCTATTCAAACCCGGCTGGTCATGCTTCAGACCGGGATGCGAGCTCCCATGGGCATAAAGGTTTTTGGACCTGACCTGGAATCCATCGAGCAAACCGGATTTGAACTTGAAAAATACCTTAAAAATGTGCCTGGCGTTGAGCCTGCATCAGTTTTCGCAGACAGGGTGGTAGGAAAACCATACCTGGAAATCGATATTGACAGAAAAGCCATTTCAAGATTTGGGCTGACCATCCAGGATATGCAAATGCAGATCAGTACAGCCATCGGTGGTATGAAATTAACCACCACAGTGGAAGGCAGGGAGCGATTCCCGGTCAGGGCAAGATATGCCCGTGAATTCAGGGACAATCCGGAAGATCTTAAGAAGGTTTTGATTCCAACTCCTGCCGGGGTACAGATTCCTCTGGGGGAACTGGCTTCAATTAATTATTTGCGTGGCCCACAGCTGATAAAAAGCGAGAATACTTTCCTGGATGGGTATGTCATTTTTGATAAAAAGCCGGATTACGCTGAAGTAGATGTTGTTGAAAACGCCCAGGAATATCTGAATGAAAAACTCGAATCCGGAGAATTCACATTACCCGCCGGGGTGAATTACGTTTTTACCGGTAACTATGAAAACCAGATAAGGGCTACTAAAAGGCTGTTGATCGTTGTTCCCATCTCCCTTATCATCATATTTCTTATCCTGTATTTCCAATTCGGATCGGTTATTACTTCTTCAATGGTTTTCAGCGGAATTTTCGTCGCTTTTTCAGGGGGATTTTTGATGCTGTGGCTTTACGGACAAGGCTGGTTTATGAACTTTGATGTCGGGGGTATGAATATGCGGGATCTTTTCCAGATGGGGAAGATAAATATAAGTGTAGCTGTCTGGGTTGGATTCATAGCGCTTTTCGGAATCGCCACAGACGATGGGGTTATTATGGGTACCTATCTGATGCAGGTTTTTAGAAAGAATAAGCCTGGTAATGTATCAGAAGTGAGAGCTTCTGTTGTGGATGCCGGAAGCAAGAGGGTCCGGCCGGCTATGATGACTGCTGCAGTTGCCATTATTGCCCTGATCCCGGTCCTCACTTCCACAGGAAAGGGATCAGATATCATGGTGCCGATGGCAATACCCTTATTTGGGGGTATGATCATCCAGGTGATGACCATGTTTGTAGTTCCTGTCCTTTACAGCATGTGGCGTGAAAAAAAGGTTCGCAGGAATCTCATAAAGACTGTATAAAAATGAAGAAAATGAACATATATAAATCGATGGTGTCCATCAGTATTTTATTACTGAGTTTTTCAGCGGGTGCACAGGATGTTCTGAACAGATATCTTCTGACAGCTGCTGAAAACAATCCCGGATTAAAAACCCGGTTTAATGAATACCTGGCAGCGTTGGAAGTTGCTCCGCAGGTGAAAGCACTGCCTGATCCCCAGGTGGCATTTGGATATTTTATACAGCCGGTTGAAACCAGGGTTGGTCCCCAGGAATTAAGAATTTCTGCTTCCCAGATGTTTCCATGGTTTGGCACATTAAAAGCAAAAGAGAATGTGGCTATCCAGGCAGCAAAGGCAAAATACGAAGCATTTGAAGAGGAGAAGTCCAGGCTGTTTAATGAAGTAAGAGGAACCTATTACAATCTCTATTTTAATTGGAAAGCAACCGGGATAGTAAAGGAGAATATCCGGATCCTGAACACCTTCCAAAAACTTGCTTTAATAAAAGTTGAAGCCGGGATGGTTTCACCTGTTGATGAATACAGGATTGAGATGGAAACAGGAGACCTGGAGAACCAGCTTGCTTTGCTTAAAGATCAACAGTTTTCCCTGGAAGTTGCTTTTTATAACCTGTTAAATTCCGTGCCGGATCATATAATCTACCCGGATACCTTATGGAATATAGCGCCTGAATTAACAAAGCGGGCTATCCTGGATAGTATTATGGTACGCAATCATCAACTCCTTGGGCTCGAGATGCAGAAAGAGGCCCTCAGGTTCAGGCAGGAGTTGGCTGGTAAGGCAGGCAAACCCGATTTTTCAGTTGGTATGGATTACATCATTGTCGGCAAGGGGGAAAATAACCTGAGCGGGAAAGATGCATTCATGTTTCCAAAAATCGGGATAACCATTCCGCTGTACAGGAATAAATATAGAGCTATGGTCAATGAAGTAGCCTACCTTGAGACAGCAAAGGTGAATGAAAAACTTGACAGGGAAAACAGGATAGAAACTCTGTTTGAAAATACCTGGAAAGAATTCCTGGATGCAGGCAGAAGGATTGAGCTCTACAACAATCAGCTAAATCTTGCTGAAAAATCTATTCAATTACTGGAAACCGAATATTCAACTTCAAACACAGATTTTGAAGAAATCCTCAGGATGGAGAGGAAACATCTGTTTTATGCGTTAGAACTGGAGAGGGCCCGTGCAGACAAACAGGCAGCTGTATCTTTTGTTAAGTATCTGATGGGCAGCTGATTAATAATAATTAATAATAGCAAACAAAGATATGAGTCATGAAAAAAATAATTAACGCTATCAGGAACAACTATAAGTGGGCAATCATAGTTCTTGTTGCCGGCATTTTCCTGGGGTGGCTGTTTTTTCATCCTTCCCGAAAGAATGCAAATTCAGCAAAGCAGGAACAAACGGGTCATGAAGGTCATGGCCATGATGAAGAAGCAACAGCAATGTGGACCTGTTCTATGCATCCACAGATCAAACAGGACAAACCGGGTAAATGCCCGATATGTGGCATGGACCTGGTCCCTATGACAAATCTGCAATCAGAGCAGGAAAATGTGGATCCCGATGAAATACGGATGACGGAATCAGCAGCAAAACTGGCTGATATTCAAACACTGCTTGTAGAAAAAGGGATTCCAGATAAAGAATTATTCCTGCAGGGTAAAGTGCAGGCGGATGAAAGAAGAATTGCTGAATTGACCGCTCGTTTTGGAGGACGGATTGAGAAACTCTTTATCAGCTTCACTGGGGAGAATGTCAAAAAAGGTGAAAAACTGGCAACTATATATTCCCCCGGGCTTGTGACTGCCCAGCGCGAGCTTCTTGAAGCCATTGGCTATAAAGATTCGCGCCCCGCTTTATACAATGCAGCCAGGGGGAAGCTCAGATTATGGGACCTGACCGGGGAACAGATAGATGCTATAGAAGAAAAGGGAGAGCCACAATTATATTTTGATATTCTTTCTCCTATCTCAGGTACGGTTTTCAAAAGACATGTTGCCCTGGGAGATTATGTGAAAGAGGGATCAGCACTTTTTGAGGTCATTGATCTTACCCATGTCTGGATCATGTTTGATGCATATGAAAGTGATCTGCCCTGGCTTAATACCGGAGATAAGGTAAAATATTACGTACCCTCAGTCCCTGGAAGAACATTTGAAGGAAATGTGAAATATATTGATCCCTTTATTGATCCTTCTGCCCGTGTGGCTAAAGTCAGGGTTGAACAGGAAAATCCTGGTCTGACCCTGAAGCCGGAAATGTTTGTAAATGGTACTATTGAATCAAATGCAGCCGGAGCAGCCAACGAAATATTAATCCCGAAATCTTCCATTCTGTGGACAGGAAAGCGGGCGGTTGTTTACGTTAAGGTGCCAGACAGGGATCAGCCCTCCTTTCTTTATCGTGAAATTGAACTCGGCCCCGAATCAGGGAAATTTTATGTGGTGAGTAACGGGCTTAATGAGGGAGAGGAAATCGCAGTTAATGGTGTGTTTAAAATCGATGCGGCGGCACAGCTTGCCGGAAAACCCAGTATGATGAATCCTGAGGGTGGGAAAGTCTCTATCGGACACGATCACGGTGCAATGATTGAAGGATCCGAAAAAAATAATTCCTCCTATCAAAGCAGGGAGATGGAATTTAAGGAACAACTCCAGGGTGTTTATGATCAATATATACTCATGAAGGATGCATTTGTAGCTACTGATGCGGTCCAGGTTGCCAAATATGGCCGTCTGGTAAAAACCGGCCTGGACAAAGTGGATATGGAATTGCTTGATGGTGAATTACATATGATATGGATGGATCAACTGAAGAAGTTGAATTCGGAAATAGAGAAAATATATAGCAGCACAGATATTGAGCAGCAAAGGTTGTCGTTTGCTGCATTTAATGCCGCTTTCTACGAGAGCTTGAAAAGGATCGGTTTACAACATGGTACAGTATATTACCAATACTGTCCGATGGCTTTTAACGATAAAGGAGCATACTGGCTCAGCAATAAGAAGGAAATTGAAAATCCATATTTCGGTGAGAAGATGTTAAGCTGCGGGGAAACCCGGGAAACAATTGAGTATTAATTTTTAAACTTAAAAATTGTAAATCATGAAAACAAAAATGTCAGTAATCATTGCCCTCGTACTTTTGAGCGCATCAACAATATCCGCTCAAATCGAGAAAACAGAGAAATTCAAAGTGGCGGGGAATTGCGGCATGTGCAAAAACCGTATTGAAAAATCTGCTAAAACTGTTGAAGGAGTTTCTTATGCCAATTGGGATAAAGAGACCAAAATCCTGGAAGTTAAGTTTTCTTCAGATAAGACTGACCTGCATAAGATCCATATGGTAATTGCCAAAGCTGGTCATGATACGGAAATGCACAAAGCAAGTGATGATGTATACGCAAACCTTCCGGCCTGCTGCAAATATGAAAGGATTAAGGATGAATAGTGTCAGGATTCAAGCATAATCAAGAAGAAAGCTATTGTCCGGCCACTTACGGAAGAGGGCGTTTAACAGAAATGATAAATAAGGTAACTGGGATATGCGTCATTCCTGTAATAATCGGTTTTCAGCAGGTCGAGACAGAGAA
>CAYZEZ010000083.1:0-16989 GCA_964477295.1 uncultured Bacteroides sp.
AGGCAGGCGATCAGGATGGCCACCAGGGCAAAATTGGTAATGATTTTAGCGGTCCTTTCATCCCTGAGATACTGTTGAGCAAAGGTCTCATCAAGAAAGGAATATTGAAAGACTTCGTCATTAACCTCAGGGAAGACGGATGCCACCTCTTTTCGTATATATCTCATGGCGGCCGGAATATTATCAGGTGCCATTTTAATACTGGCTATTGACAACCCTTCCATCCATAAATATGAAGTGGGTGCAATTTTCTCGTGCTGGGAGTTAAAATTAAAATCACTGACCACACCTATTATTTCACTCTGATACGTTCCCCATTTTGAGACGGAGCCAACCGGTGTTTCAAGTTCAAATTCACGTACGAATGTTTCGTTTACAATTACATTCACTGGAAGTCCCTCTATGCCAGACGTATAATCGCCGGCCCTTCCCCATGAGAAATTGCGCCCGTCAATAAGTTTAATTTCCATTATATCAAAAAAATCAGGATCGGTTCCCATAACTGCAACTTGTTTATTAATGCCGTTTACCTCAACATAATATGTTGCAAGAATATTTTGTTCATTACCCATAATAATATTTGAGAAAGCTACTCCTTTAATGTTTGGGTTTTTTAGTAATTGCTGCTTTATAAGTTGACGCTTTGATGGATCGAACTGCCAGCGATAAGATTGGGTATTTATTACCAGTTCTTTATTAAATCCCAGGTCTGCAGCTTTCATATAGTTCAGTTGCCGGAAAATAACAAATACCCCAATGATCAGGACAATGGATACAGTGTACTGTACAGTGAGTAAGACCCTTCTGAAAATAACTGATCCGGATCCTTTTACCTGTTTTCCGTATAATGATTTGATAGGCTGAAAGCCTGTTAAATATAAAGCAGGATATATTCCGGAAACCACGCCCAGAATGATTATGGAAATAACATATATTATATATGTTCCAGGTTTATCCATACGTTCCATATTCAGGTCAGTCAAGGCCAGTTGATTGAATGCGGGCAACAGTAGCTGGACCATGGTAAGGGCAATGAGAAAGGAAATGAATGTTACCACAATGGCCTCTATTAAAAACTGGACTATTAACCTGCTTTGCGTTGAACCAACCACTTTTCTGATCCCCACTTCTTTAGCCCTGAGCGAAGCACGTGCTGTGGTAAGATTGACGTAATTTATAATAGCCAGTAAAAGGATTAATATTGCAATGAAACCAAGCACACGCAAGAGTTTCAGGTTACCATGGCTGCAGTAATTTTTTTCATTTTCCTGGTTTGTACTGAAATAGATGTCTTTTAATGGACGCAATGAAAAACTATGTTCAGGATGATAATCATATACTTTTACCGCTTTATCTTTTATATTATCATTGATTCGTTTTGCAAAATAGGATGGATTATTACTCTCCGGAAGCAATAAATAAGTCATATAACTGGCATCATCATAGTTATTCATGTACTGCGGATCACCCCTTGGAACTCCTCCGATTGAATCGAAAGTCACAATTGACATTAACAGGTTAATTTCAATATGAGAGTTTTTCACATCTTCGATAATTCCTGTAATTGTCAACCATCCCCCCAGGGTTTCACCCATTGGGTCCCGGTCACCAAAAATTAACCTGGCTGTGCTTTCGCTCAGCACACAAGAATATGGATCTCGCAGGGCAGTTCCCGGGTCTCCCTGTATGAAGGGCAGGGTAAATACCTCAAAAATAGTGCTGTCGCACCAAAAATAATCCTCAATTCTATAAAGCCTTTCATTTGCTGAATCGTTTGCTGGTATATAGCTTAAAGGAATGCTTGCATCCTTACCTGCCCATTTTAACAGGCGAACCACATTATCCACTTCAGGGATCTCCTGTTTTATCTTGTGGCCGATAGCCGACCACATACCTACCTGGTCCCCGTACTCGATTCGGTATATCCGGTCCATTTTCTCATTAAACCGGTCATAGCTCAATTCATGTTTTACATAGAGTCCGATCAGGATAGTTGCAGTAATTCCAACTGCCAGGCTCAGCACCTGGATGAAGGACTGGATCTTGTTCCGGAGGATGTTCCGGATGGCGGTGATGAGGTAGTTTCTGAACATGATAGTGAGCGTCTTTGGTTTTAGTGGTCATCCTGAACTTGCCGTGCCCCGAGAACTCGGGGGTTCAGGATCTTCTTAATGTCTGTGAGATTCCGAATCAAGTTCGGAATGACAGGTGCAAGTGATATGCCATACTTCATAAATACATTATTTACATCAAGTTACAAAATATTTTCAATCCGGTCCGAAAGATTTTGTCTCATTTTGACACAAGAATTTGTGTCAGATTGAGACGGGTGGTACCTTTATCTGAAATTATGACTTCATTATGGCGAAGGCTGAGGCAAAAATACTGGTGATTGACGATGACAGGGATGTACTGTCCACTGCCCAAATGGTTCTTAAACAGCATTTTACAGATATACTCATCCTGGAAGATCCGAAAGAGATCCCCGCAATCGTTGAAAAGGGTAACATAGATGTAGTGCTTCTCGACATGAACTTCGCCCCGGGAATTACCACCGGATGGGAAGGGATACACTGGCTGAAAACGATCCGGGAGTTAGACCCTTCTGTGTATGTCCTGATGAACACTGCCTACGGTGATATCAACCTGGCCGTGAAATCGATGAAGCTAGGAGCCGTCGACTTCATTGTAAAACCCTGGAGCAGGGAAAAACTGGTGGCCACGGTAAAAACCGTTGTTGAGTTGAAACGGTCCAAAGAGAAAGTCAAGCGCCTGGAAGACGAACAGAAAATACTCAGCGGGGACCTGGAAAAAGGATATACCCAGTTCATCGCCAGATCGAGGGCCATGAACCCGGTACTGAAAACCATTGAAAAAGTAGCCCCGACGGAGGCCATCATCCTTATCCTGGGTGAAAACGGAACAGGTAAAGAGCTTGCTGCCAGGGAGATCCACAGGAAATCAAACAGGAAGGATGCCAATTTTGTGAAGGTGGACCTGGGAGCCATCCCGGAATCCCTGTTTGAATCGGAGCTGTTTGGACATGTGAAAGGGGCCTTTACCGACGCCACAGAATCGCGCCCGGGCCGGTTTGAGATCGCTTCCGGGGGAACCCTGTTCCTCGACGAAATTGGTAACCTCGATGTTTCCATGCAGGCCAAGCTGCTGAATGCCATCCAGAGCAAGGAAGTGTTCCGGATAGGCAGTACTTCGGCCCGTGAGGTAAATGTCAGGATCATCTGTGCCACCAATTTCCCTGTATACCGGATGGTGGAAGAGGGCACATTCCGGCAGGATCTTCTTTACCGGATCAACACCGTGGAAATCACCTTACCCCCCCTGAGGGAGCGCATGGAAGATATCCCGTTGATCGCTTATTATTACCTCAATGAATTCAAAAAGAAATACAACAAACCAGGTTTGACCATCGGTGAGGAAGCCATGGACATGTTAACTGCCTTCCACTGGCCCGGGAATATCCGGGAATTACAGCATTCCGTTGAACGGTCCGTGATCATGGCAGAAGGCAATGTACTCGTCCCGGAAGATTTCATCCTGGGTAATCCGGGAAGTAAAGCCAGCATTCCTGTACCAGGTGGAACAATCGACGAGATCGAGAAAGCGGCCATCCTCAATGCGATCAATAAAGGGTACAGAAACATGGACAAAGTTGCTGAGGATCTTGGATTATCGAGAAGCACACTGTACCGGAAAATGAAAAAATACGGATTATAAAATGGAATTCGCCAGGTTTTCATACAGGATCAGGGTAATCGTTCGCATCCTGCTCATCCTCTCCGTCGGATTTGCCGGCGTGATCATTGCCGCACTCACACCCTACTGGTTGATATCGTTATGGTTGGGGCTTTTTGTGATCGTCCTGGTAATGGAACTGATCCGCTATCATGAACGCTCAAAAAAAGTATTGCGTGAATTCCTTCATTCGATCGACCAGGAAGATTTTTCCACCCTGAGCATTGCCGATGAAAAAGACCTGGAACTGCAGTCAGCCTACCAGAAGATCCTGGATAAATTCAGGTTTCTGCGCATTGAGAAAGAAACACATTACCATTACCTGCAAAGGATTATTGAACATGTTGATACGGCACTGATCTGCTTCGATACGGATGAACAGATCCAGCTGGTGAACCGGGCCGCCAAAGAATTGCTTGGATTACACAGGATAAGTGATCTCAAAACGCTGGATAAGATCGATAAAAACCTTGGGGCCAGGATCAGGAAACTTGAAACAGGCCACCGTGAAATGATCCGCATTATCCTCGACGGCAGGATACTCAATCTGTCCATCCGGGGGACCGAGTTCAAGCTCGAAAAGAAAAAATACAAAATAGTCTCCCTCCATGATATCAAGCCGGAGCTGGACGAGCAGGAAGTGGATTCGTGGCAGAAACTGGTGCGGGTGCTTACCCATGAGATCATGAACTCAACCATCCCGATCACCAACCTGGTGGGTTTCGCCAGGGAGTTCCTGGTAGATGAAGAAGGGAATCCTAAAAAGATCCCCGGTCTCAAGGAGGATGAGATCAACGACCTGGTCGAAAGCCTGACTACTGCCGAGGGAAGGAGCAAAGGACTGGTGAATTTTGTCCAGACCACGAAGAGCCTGACCAGAATACCGGAACCTTCATTCAGGGAGATAGAAGTCCAGGATCTGTTTACCAGGCTGAAAGACCTGTTCAAACATGAGATTGAATCCTCGAACATTGAAATGAAAATGGTATTGGGAAAAGATGACCTGGTATTGAAAGCCGACCTCGAACTGATCGAGCAGGTGCTGATCAACCTGATCCGAAATGCCATTGAAGCACTTAGGAATACAAAGAACCCGGTTATTGAAATAAATGCATTAGGGACTCCATCCGGTTCTATTGCAATAAGCGTTTGTGACAACGGCCAGGGGATAGATAAAGAAAACCTCGATAACATCTTCGTTCCCTTCTATTCAACAAAAAAAGAAGGATCCGGTATCGGATTGAGCCTTTCGCGCCAGATCATGCACAAGCATAAGGGACGGATCAATGTGAAATCGGAGCCGGGGAAAGGGAGTTGTTTTACCCTGGAATTTTAATTTCTGATCCTTCATCCAGATCTTCATTCTTCGATTTAATGTAAAAATAATCACAAAGTCATTCGATATAATGTATATCTGCGCATAAAGTCGTTCGATAAAATGTATTAATGAAGTAAGACTATGGAAAGGAAAGCAATGACTGACTTGAAAAAGTGGAAATTCAAGCCAGATCGCAAACCTTTGATTATCAGGGGCTCACGACAGGCTGGGAAAACCTGGCTTATGAAGGAGTTCGGTAAAAATGATTATTCTCAAACGGCATATGTAAACTTTGAAAGCTCAAAGTCCCTGAATACACTTTTTGTAGATGATTTTAATGAGGCCAGGGCTATTCAGAAACGACTGCTTGAAGCTTATGAAAATGATTTTTCAAAGCATGCCCCATATGATACAGTTCCTCGCATCAGGATGCTGTGGAATTCAATTCCTGCTCAACTGGCTAAAGAAAACAGTAAATTCATATACAAAGCAGTTAAGCCAGGATCAAGAGCAAAGGATTATGAATTAGCTTTATCCTGGCTGATAGATTGTGGATTGGTGCATAAGGTTACCAGAGCAACTAAACCCGGAATACCTTTAAAATCATACGAAGATATCAGTGCATTTAAACTTTTCATTACAGATATCGGTCTGCTGGGTGCCATGGGAGATATTGATGTTCGCACCCTGATTGAAGGAAATTCAATATTTAATGAGTTCAAAGGAGCATTAACAGAACAATTCGTTTTGCAACAACTAAAAGGAATTAAGGATATTGCCATTTATTATTGGCCTTCTGAAAAATCAAAATCCGAAATTGATTTCCTGATTCAGCACTCTGGAAAGGTTATTCCTGTTGAAGTCAAATCAGAGGAAAACCTGCAGGCCAAGAGCCTGAAAACATTTTGTGGGAAGTACTCTGTTAAAAATGCCGTCAGAACATCCATGTCAGATTTCAGGAAAGAAGACGGGATAACCAACCTGCCTCTGTATGCAATTAGTAAAATAACTGATTTACAGTAATATCAGTTTTTGGAATAGGTAGATTATTATTATGAAAGGAATTTTGCGATTTATCGTTTAATTCCAAGCATTTCATTCACTGCATTCGCCAAATATATATGACTGGCACCGGTACTGATTACGTATTCGTTTTCTCCCCACAGGAAGGGCCAGTCTTCCTTGTTTTCCGGGAAATCCGGATTTAAAATCAGTACCCCGGGGACCATCCCGCCGGCGATGAATGAAAAGTCGGCCCGGTTCATTCCGTAGGCCACCTTTTTTGAGACAGTTCCCACTCCTGACACAAAAGAGATGTCCGATCCCGGGTGGCAGCCGTAGATATAATTCAGCCCGCGATACACATATTCCGGGTCAATCATATCCGGAAAAGCCTTATGCAAGATATAATTGATTATGCCAAAGTTTATGGCCCATCCGCTTCCTGCCCATCCACCCATGCTTACAGGAACGCCGAAAGGATTTTGCCCGGTAAACCGGTCCAGGTTTGCGGCATAATCCCTCACCAGCGGTGTGATCTTTTCCCGGTAACCTTCGTCCATGTAAGGTATTGCACGAACAGCCAGGGCAGCTGAAAACATGAACCTATCTTCGATAAAAGGCCAGTACTCTTCGATCCTGCCGGCATATTTTTCATCCCCCGTTGAGATCAGCAGTTCAACCGCGGCCTTCAGCTCCTCGGCTTCAAGACCACCGCCTGTCGTATTGCCATGGTAAAAAATATCCGGCTCATAGCTGTGCTCCTCCTCCCAAACCTGTTCCGCCGTTTCCAGGCATTCCTTTGCCAGGGGATCGTTATACCCCCGAAGAACCCGGCTGGCTGCTGCCAGGGCAGCAATGGAACCATAATTCAGGGGGGTTGATTTCGAAGTGAATGCCCAGCGATCGTCCGATTCAAGCCCGCGTTGCCGGGGGTCATATACCACATTATCGGTCATGGTCAGTGCATCGCCAAGATGTGTATATTGTGATAAATCGGGCACAATGATCCCGGGAATGGCATGACCCACAGCCCTGTGCTGGGCAATCAGTGCCAGGGTACCGTGCTCAATCTGCTGGATCATGTCGGGCACACCATCCGGGTGGTGCATATCCACGTAACGGTTCTTCCGGTCAACAAAGGTCTCATCCCTTTCCGGCCTGAATTCTTCCCAGGCCTGCACCAAACTTAGTACCACAGCGTAATGGGTCTGTGTTCGGATATCGTAATCGCCGGCATCAAACCAGCCGCCGATATCCAGTCCCGGGATATGTTCCCCCGGTGCATAAGGAGTATCGGTTCCCGGTCCCTGTGCATACAGGTCAAAATGCTCATGGTTTACCGGTGCCTGACGGGCATCGTCGAGGTGGGCCGCACCGTGCCATACCCGGTATGCCTCGTTCACCAGCATGTGGTCCATCTGTACTGGAAAATACACATCCAGTGTAGGATACCAGGCATCTTCAAAAACCTTCTCGCCAATCCTGAATGGAGCAGTGCGGGTGTCACCATATTCGAGAATGTACACACCCGGTTCCCGGACTTCAGTAAAATCGAAGGTCAGGTAATCGTACCGGAGATACCTGCCCCATACCTCTCCACGTTTCTTCAATACTTCTGTGATCGAACCATCTTCAGATACTGCAAGAAGCCTGCAGGATTCACGCTGGTAATCATTCGGATCCAGTTCAATGACCGCCACCTTATCCTGGTCCGGATGATACCCCACCTGCGAATGGGCAATGACCGGCGGACGCACCCAGTCAGGGATGGTGCTTGCAGAAAGGAACCATTCGATAACCCGCCCTGTCTTTCCTCCCGGGATCAGGCTCCTAACCACGAACCATCCGTTCTGGGCCTGGTTGCGCCCGTCGTACAGGAGCAATTCATTCCCGTGTGATTGGATGGTAATATGCCTCTCAGGATCTTCCGGTGCCAGGACAAGCTCATTGCCCCTTGCGATGGGTTGGGGAACAGCTTTCCCGTCAGGTCCGGTAACCATAGGTCCGGATGGGTATAACGGGAATAACCCACTCTCCCCATCCATCAGATAGGTCTTGCTGAAATAAGCTGCAGGCAGGAACTCGAGGTTGAATCCGGCTTCCCCTTCAAGCTCAGCAGGTAAAGAAGACTCCAGCTCCACAATCAGAGCTATTCCGCCCGGCTGCGCCTCGGCCCTTATGCTGAAGTCAAAATCATAATCATCATACCTGAGAAACGCCTGGATGACATTGCCGGCACTGTCCACTTTCCGTTCAATAAACCTCGGAATGGAATCCCACTGCCCCGGCGTCGGTTTAAGCCTTACATCTCCGTTTGTAACCGTACGCACTCCATGGTGAATGATCTCAATCCCGCTTATCTTTGAGTCGTTGAAGTTTGAGTTGTACCAGTTACTAAACACCAGAACATTCAATCCCCGGGCCTCAAAATACCCTTTTTCGTTTATGGTTAGTTCATTTGAATCGCTTGCACACCGGAAGGTCAAAAGTAATATGGTACCTGTTGCCATCAGGAGAAGGACAAACCTTCGCCAGGTAAGATTTAAGAGGATTGCATTCATTTTCTTCGCATTTATTTCTTCACAATTTAAACCAAAAAACTAAATTTATAGATTAATCCAGGCAATAATTAATTGATATGAGAACACCGTTTAGGATATTTTTTTTTACCACTTTATTTTTCATTACTATGACTTCCTGCCAGAAAAATCAGGATAAACAAGACATGGGCCAATTCAGTAATAACGGGGATGTTGGAGAAGTAAAGCATAGTGGATCAGCCACTTATAATTCGGAAACCCAAGCCTATACCATCGAAGGATCCGGCAAGAACATGTGGTTTGGTGAAGATGAGTTTCATTTCCTCTGGTTGCCGTTAAAAGGAGATTTTATTCTCAGGACAGAGGCCGGATTTATTGGCGAAGGGGTTGATCCCCACAGGAAGATGGGCTGGATGATCCGGAATGACATGACTCCCGGTTCTGCCCATGTTAATGCATGTGTTCACGGGGATGGCCTGACATCTCTTCAATTCCGCAGAAAAGAAGGTGCGGATACAGAAGAGGTACATTCAGGCGACAGTTTGCCGGATGTGATCCAGCTCGAACGCAGGGGCACAACCTATATTATGTCGACCGGCAAACATGGCCAGCCATTTACCACTGTACAGGTAACGGATATTGAGTTACAGGATGACGTTTTCGCCGGCCTGTATGTTTGTTCCCATAATCCCGACGTGATAGAAAAAGCAGAATTCAGGAATGTCAGGATCATCAAACCGGCCGGTGAAGATCTCGTGCAATACGAGGAATACCTCGGCAGCAACCTGGAGGTGATGGATATCCGGAGCCACCATAGAAAGATACTTTTAACTGTCCCCTACTCCATCCAGGCACCAAACTGGACAACGGACGGAAAGACATTAATTTATAATTCTAAAGGCCTGCTTTATGCCTTCGATCTTGAAAATGGAGATACAACAGTGATCAACACCGGTTTCGCCAACAACAACAACAATGACCATGTGCTGTCATTTGACGGCAAATCCCTGGCTATCAGCCACCATAAGGCAGAAGACAATAACCAGTCAACAGTATACATACTGCCGGCCGAGGGCAGCCCGGAACCGGAACAAATTACCTCAGGAGGGGCTTCATACCTACATGGCTGGTCGATCGATGGATCCCATTTGCTTTTCACAGGACAGAGAAATAATCAGTATGATATTTATAGTATCTCCATTGAGACCAAAGAAGAAACCCGGCTGACAGATACCGAAGGGCTGGATGACGGACCGGAATATTCGCCCGACGGGGAATACATTTACTTCAATTCAAACCGTACCGGCACTATGCAGATATGGCGAATGAGGCCTGATGGAAGCGAACAGGAGCAACTGACGTTTGACAGTTATAATGACTGGTTCCCTCATGTATCGCCGGATAACAAATGGATCGTATTTGTATCTTTTCCGGAAGATGTACCGTCCGGCAACCACCCTTTTTACAAGCATGTCCTGTTAAGGCTTATGCCCGTTTCCGGAGGAGATCCTGAGATCATCGCATATGTATATGGTGGACAGGGAACCATGAATGTTCCCAGCTGGTCACCAGACAGCAAAAAAATCGCTTTTGTCAGCAATACTGATTGAGAAAGCTCAAAGTTATTTTTGCACCTTCCCCTGAAGGGCATCCTTAAAGAATTTCCCCGGTCCTGTAAGCTCATATGTGTCCCATGATTGCAGCAAACGAGGGCCCCATTGCGGATCATATACCCAGCATACCCAGCCTATGTTCTTTGACTCAAGGTAGTTGATTATCTGGTATCCATAATGATCTTCATCGATGGTATCGTCACCACGCAGCCAGAAACTCAACTCGGTAGCAATCACAGGATATTTTCCTGCAGCAAATCCGAAATTCTCATCCCATTTATCCGGCCAGGGCGGTTTCCGTTTATGAGCATAGGGATGTGTCACATATCCAATCCCTTCGGCTTCGATCGGGTCGTATTTCAGATGGGTGAGGTCATAGGCCCAGTCAAGTCCTGCAACGAGTGGAATTGTTTCCATATCAAAAGCCCTCATCAATTTTATGATGTTTTCATTTATTTGCTTCCATTCAGCCCAGCTCATGCTTCCCAACTGTCCACGGTATATTGTCGGCTCATTAAATATCTCATAAAATGCTACTGTATTATTACCGTTGAAATGCGCAGCAATAGTACGCCAGAATTCATAGGTCTCTTTTTTAGTAGTATTGTACATAGGATTCTGAAATAGTTCCATCCCGAGGTTCCCGATTGAATGCCAGTCGATCATGACATACATTTCCAGTTCGGTGCACCATTCAACAGCCTGGTCAAGCAGTTCCAGGTAGGCTTTGGGTGTCCGTTCCCTCCATGCAACCGGGTGCACAGGAATCCGGCATACCATGGCCCCCATTTCCTTTACATGCTCAAAATGTTCTTTATTCCAGTGTCCCTGGCCCTCTATTTTATCCGGATCAGATATTGCCAGTCCACGAAAGAGAATAGTATCCCCTTCCGAATTGATAAATTTGTTTCCTTCCACCCTGATCAGGGGCATTTTTTTTGCGAGCGGATTCTCTTCCCGTCTGGACCAGGACCCACCCTCATACCAGGGCTTTTTTTGATTCTGGGCCTGCAGTGGCAGGATGATACTTGTCAGCAACAGAAATATAAAGATCTTACGGTAATGCTTCATGGTTAATTTATTTAAGTATGGGATAATGTATATAGGGTTCTTCAATTTTTACCCAGGGAAGTTCTTCAAGGGTAAATACCTCTTCACTGTTATAGAGCTCATAGCTACTTTTAAAGTCTCGTCCAAAGTCTCCCGGATCACCCCAGCTTATAAACCAGGTCCAGCGCGGCTGCTCCTGCAGTTTCTTAACAGAAGGATTGTTCCCAACTTCACCGAGGGCGATCGGCTTATCACCGGTAAGCTCAAGAAGCTGGTCATAATTAACCTGGTCAAACTCCCCGGAATATACATCGGTTGCCAGGATGTCAACATAATCATCTCCCGGATAATAGGTCCCATGCGGATCCACTCCTTCTTTAAATTCATTGGTGTTATAAACCCATATCAGGTTATCCGGTCCATGGAAATTAACCAACCTGTCAAACATCATCCGCCATAGTTTCTTATAGCCATCGTCTCCTTCCTTTTTGCCCCACCAGAACCACCCGCCATTCATTTCATGATAGGGCCTCCATAGTACCGGGATTTTTGCATATTCCAATTGCTTAAGGAACCTGGCAATGACATCCACCTGGGACTGCCAGCGTTCATTCAGCTCCGTTCCCGGGGTAATCAGTTCCTACCATTTCTCATCGGTTATTTCACCCTGGATCGATTCACGAAAAGCAACCGGCTCATCCTGGGTTGGAAGCACTGCATGCCACATGATCGTGATGATGAAACCTTCGTTATTTCTGCGGATGGCTTCATCGACTATCCTTTGACGGTAATTGATGCCATCCCAGTAACCCGGGTAGCTGAATCCGAAATCCAGTCCAAATACAGCAGGATAATTTCCAAACATCTTGTGAGCCACAGAAAGCCTGGTAGATCCCACAATGAGTGCACAATGCTGTCCGGCAAGGGTATGCTTTCCGGAAATGGAATAAATATATTCCAGTAAGGCCACTGCCTCTTCAGAAGCATCTGGAGATACAGGTTTGATACTCATTTGCTGAGAAAAACCGGTCATAAAAATGGCCAGCAAAAATGCCGGCAGAAATAAAAATCTGAACTTCATTTTTCAAGCTTCTGGTTAATATTTAAGGCATGGTCCAGGGTGCCTGAAACACACGGTATAAACTTCTTTGAAAAATAGAACCACTTAAGATACATAATTAATATCAATATGATATCCAATCCCAAAACAGAGTATTTCATGTAAATAAATTGAGGATTGGTCATAAAATCCTGTAACTGGTCCAGTTAAAAAAAACAGATTCATTAAATTGATCTGTATTTCAGAATGAAACATTAACCAAACTTCTTACAATGAAAAAATTTATATTGTTATTCATTTTCTGCGCACCAGGTTTTCTGGCATTCGCTCAGAGCGAGTTACCTAAATTTGCTCCCAATCCTGATAAAGTTAAAGTCGATCTGGACATGCCCCTTGAAGGGCGTAAATACAAAAACGGTACGGGTTTCAGCCTGAATGCGAAACTGCTTGGCGAGATGCCTAAAAAAGTAGCTCTTGTATCTTTTTACAGTTTTGATCCGGGAATGACAAAAATCCAGAGGTGGACAACAACAAGCACCTTTACTACCACCTATTTTACAAAAACAACGAAATTAAATGCAGTTGGGGGATCTGGTGAACTGGCCCTGGGTTATTACCTGCAATCTATCGAAGCTATGATTACCGGTTTTAAAGATTACGGGATGCAACTAATGCTTCCTGAGGAGTATCTCGACACAGAAGAAAAAACCGAGTTTTATAACAATTTTGAAGTCGAACGGGGCAAGCTCAACGAATGGCTGGCCAATATGGGCTCTAACGTTCATGATGTACTTTATGGTTATATTGAAGGATATAATGTACTGGATGTGGTAAATGAACCTTATAGTAATTATACTGCAACAGGTGGCAGGTTATTAACCAAAAAGGGTGATGTAGCCGATAAACAGGTCTGGGTGATGGATAAATGCGGCCCTATGGTCGAATCACTTGGTGATAAACTTTGTAAAGGCCTGGGAGTAGATGCTGTAGTGATCGTTTATTTCACCATTTTCTCACCCAAGGAAGACAAGGTAACCCTTGAGAACGTAAATATGCATATGTTCGGGCCCAATCCAACACCACTGCCCGAAGGAAAGGAAAAGAAATTCAACTATTTCACAGGCAAATTTTATGTTGGCACCCGTGTTACTGTCGGCAAAACCATCTGGCAAAAGAACAAAAAGAATCCCGATCCCGAACTTGAATTCGAGGGATTTGAGAACATTATGAGTGCCATGACGACAGAGATGTGCACCTATCTGAAGGAGGGCATAGAGAAAGGGAAATAAATTCTACACCTGCTGCAAAAACTATTTTAAACGCCAGCAAGCCTGGCGTTTTCTTATTCATACTTCAGCGACTCGGCAGGATTGGTATTTGCGGCGCGAATAGTCTGTATAGCCACGGCCAGGAGGGCAAAGAAAACGACCATCAAGCCGGTCACTGCGAATACATACCATTGGATACCAGACTGATACGGGTAACCTTCAAGCCATTTTCCAATAATCCACCAGGTCAGGGGTGTTGCGATAAGAATGGACAGAAGAATCAAATCCAGGTATTCCCGTGACAGCATCAACAGGATGCGGTTTACACTTGCTCCGTGCACTTTGCGAATACCAATCTCTTTTGTTCTTTGCAGGGTCGTGTATGAGGAAAGCCCAAACAGTCCAAGGGCAGCAATGATGATAGCCACCAGGGAAAAAATACCGACAGCTGCAAAAATCTGCTTCTCGATCCTGTATTGCCGGTCGAAAAACTCATCCAGGAAGAAATAATCAAACGGATTATTCGGGAAGAATTCATCAAATTTTGATTTAAGTCCATCCATCGCAACATCAATCCGTTCAGGACTGACCTTCATTGCAAAAAAGTTACGGGTCACAGGCAGGTACCTGTAAATTAAAGGAATCGGCTCCTGCTTCAGTGACATCTGGTGATAATCAGCGATAACCCCGACAATATGCCGGATGGTATCATGAAAGTTGACCTGTTGCCCGATAGCAGCTTCGGGTGATTCATAACTCAGGAAATCCACTGCTTTTTTATTAATAATCACGGCCAGTTCTTCAGTTCCGAAGTCAGAAGAAAAGTTCCTTCCTGCCAGTAATTTTATATCAAAGGCCGGTAAATAATCCTCATCCATTCCAATGATATAAATAACTCCCCTGCCATTATCTTCATCCGAACGGCTTATCCCCGAGGCCCAGAAAATCTCATCACCGGGAACATTGGTTGAGGCTGTCAGATGGTCTATACCTGCAATTGAATTTATTTCATTCTTGAATGACTTGAACTTCTCCTCAAACAGTGTATCGATTCCCACTTCGGGTCCCTTTATAACAAGTGTCTGGTCGATATCGACACCCAGGTCCTGGTTTCGCATATATTTCAGCTGCGTGTATATCAGGAAAGTTCCGGCAATGAAGGCCACAGAAGCTGTAAACTGAAATACGACAAGGATCTTTCTGATCAGGAACCCCTGGCCCGACTCACTGAACTTCCCTTTAAGTACCTCAATAGGTCTGTATGAGGAAAGAATGAATGCCGGGTAAAGCCCCGCCAGGATAGCGCCGGCCAGGAACAAAGCACCTAATCCTGCCCAGAAAAACGGTTCACCAAATAATGCCATAGTAAGGTTCCTGCCAGTGAGCTGGTTGAAGGATGGAAGCACCAGGGCAACAATAAGAATGGATATCCCTGCTGCAATCAGGTTCATCATCAGGGCTTCGGTAAGGAATTGCCTGATCAACTGCCGGCGATGGGCCCCCACCAGTTTTCTGATGCCAACTTCCCTTGCACGGTCGAGCGACCGGCTGGTACTCATATTGATGTAGTTCACCCAGGCGATGATCAGCACAGCAAGAGCAATCAGCGATAACATAAATACGGCATCTGCATCACCATTCTCATCCGGTTCAGATTCCTGCAGCAGGTCGGAATGGAGATGGATCTCTTCAACAGGCTGCAGGATAAATTCCTGGTGGCCATTGTCTTCCTCCCATTCTTCAGCTCTATCCACAGCAAGCCATTCAGCAAACTTATTCTGAAAGGTAAGGGGATCGGCTCCCTCATCCAGTAAAATATATGTATTAAAATCGTACCATCCCCAGGCAGTACGGCTCTGGTTCCCGGAAAGCTGATGTAATGTTTCTGCCGATACCAGTACGGTGAATTTTAAATGAGAATTATCCGGAACATCCCTCATGACTCCACGGATCTCACATACCCGATCGCCGAAGAAAGTAATCTGCTGACCGATCGGATCAAGCTCCCCGAAATATCTTTTCGCCGTTGATTCGGTGATGACCGCTGTATAGGGTTCTGACAGTGCTGAAGTGTCTCCCAATATCATTTCCCAGTCAAACATTTTAAGAAATGAAGGAGTGGCTACCTGCATTTTACGTTCACGAAACGAAAGGTTATTAAAATTGGTTACTATTATCCCGTCAAAAGGGAATGCCCAGGAGTACTCGAGCACCTCGGGAAAATTACTTTTCATAGCCGGACCGACTGCCGGAACCGCTGCAGCACAGGCAAATGATCTTTTACCATCTTTATAATCATCATACCTGATACGATAAATATTTTTACTATTCTCATGAAATTTATCGAAACTGTTTTCATAAAAAACATATTGCAGTAACAACAGGCAGGCTGCAATGCCTACCGATAACCCCAGCAGGTTAAGAATAGAAAATACTTTATTATTCAGGATATTCCGGAATGCCGAAAGCAGGTAATTCGCCAGAATTTGAAACATTCTAATACTCTTAAAGAATTAGCATACAAGGTACACATCTGTTATCAAATAGTGAAATCAAACACAAATTTATTTGGGATATATTTATATTGACGAAGGGAATTTATATAAGTTCCAGGTATAATGTAATTTATCAAGTCCTCCCTGACAGAGCGATATTCCTGATTTTTATCTGGTTATTAAAATGGACTGCGAACCAGTGCCCGTATTGAATATATAAATTTTATTTTTAGCTTTCCTTTATTGTTTAAGTATAGCCGACCGGATGGAAGAAGAAAAAATCATACTGGGAATATTTGGCGGGATGGGCCCCGAAGCTACTGCCTACCTGTACAAACAGATCATAAGGCTTACGCCCGCGGTGAAGGACCAGGACCATATCCCAACCTTGATCTACAGCCTTCCGCAGGTGCCTGAACGTACTGCCAGCATCAGGAGCGGTGACACTTCAATAATTTCATTTGTTGTTGAGGGGGTTACGAGGCTGGAAAAGTCCGGCGCATCATTTATCGCCATCCCCTGCAACACGGTTCATTATTACTACGATCACATGCAGGATGCTGTATCCATACCTATTATCCATATGATCAGGGAGACCGTAAACGATGTGAAGCTGCGATATTCCGGTGCCGGCAGGATAGGACTGCTGGCGACAAGCGGGACGATTGAGTCGGGATTGTATGAGAAAGAACTGACCCGGGCTGGGCTGACGGTAATCCTTCCCGATAAAGATGTTGAAGACAATAAAGTCATGAAAGCTGTGTTCGGCATTAAGGCCGGTACAGGTAAAAATACCAATGAAAATCTGCTAGCAGAAGCCGGTCAGCACCTGGCCGATAAAGGTGCTGAAATAATCATACTGGGCTGTACTGAAATACCACTTGCTTTTA
>CAYZEZ010000084.1:0-16881 GCA_964477295.1 uncultured Bacteroides sp.
AAGACATTTTTGTTCCTTTTAACTGTAATAATTCTGGTAAGCTGCAACATGCCAGAATCCCAGTCATTTTTCGTATTTCTGAATACTAATCCAGACAGGGAAGTACTTCCCGACAGTATTGTAATGGATCTCCAGGCCCGCCACCTGGCCAACATCGACAGCCTTGCAAGCGCTGGTATAATCTCCGGGGCAGGACCGTTTGATGGTGGAGGTGGAATATTTATCCTTCAAGCCAGGGACCTGAAACATGCTTCCAGAATATTGCAGACAGATCCTGCCATTAATGCTGACAGGTTTATTATTGAAATCTATCCGCTTGAATTTATAAAAGGAGGAAATTGTGAATATTCAGAGCCAGTTGAAATGATTACGCTAGGATTTTTCAGGTTCAGTACAAACGAAAATAATTTACATGCCAGGCAGCTTGATGCATTCAAACAAAGATTACTGGCCTTTGCTGAGCAGGACGATGTCCTGGCCCTGGCTGCATTTAACAATAAGGGCAACGGATTTATGGTTCTCAACCATGAAATGAATGAAGAGTGGTCATCAAAAATGTCTGATGATCCGGTATTCCGGCAAGGATTGCTGGACCTGACTGTAAAAAACCTGTGGATAGCAAGGGGAACATTTTGTCCGGTTTCTTCAGAATAAATGAACATTCAGGTCGTTTTACCCGCATATCCAAAACATCTTTCTGACATTTTTTCAGCCTGACATGTCATTACGTTCCTCCGGAACATATGGCACAATATATGATAAAGTATCTTCATATAAAGATACTTATATATTTAAGCATTATATCATGAATGTCAGAAATGTAAAATCTTATGCCGGGCTTGAGCAACTGATTAAAAAGGAAAACAGGTCTTTCCTGTTAATCTATAAGAAGGATTCGGATATGAGTGAGAAAGCCTTGAAAAATATCTCCGAGGCAGCTTCCCAGGTAAAGAATATTATTGTATTTCTTGCAGATGTAAGCCAGGTCAGGGATATCCACACTAAATTTTCAATAACCAGTGCGCCATCCCTCCTGGAGCTTGAATTTGATAAACTTAAAAATGTTACCAGGGGGGCCCATGATGCAGGTTTCTATAAAACCCTGTTCGAAAATATGGCTTTCTTTGCACGGGCTGAAAAGGAAGGTATCCCTGTAAAAAGTGTTACGGTTTACTCCACTCCAACATGTTCCTGGTGTGGCACATTGAAATCATATTTGCGCAAAAACGGGATCCGTTACACTGAAATTGATGTCAGCCGCGATGAGAATGCTTCCAGAGAAATGGTTAGAAGGAGCGGACAACAGGGAGTTCCTCAAACTTTAATCAATGGTGAAATGGTGGTTGGATTTGATAAATCAAAGATTAACCGCCTGCTTGAAATCGAAGGGTAAAAAATGTATTTGCATAGAAGTTTCCCTCCCCTGGCGGCGAAGAACCTTTTTCACGGTTCCGGCAAAGACAATATGCCTAAAAGAATTCATTTTATGAAACGAAAGATATAATAACTCAATCTATATAGAAAATGAAAGAACTACAACCCATTAATCAGAATGTATTGCTGGATATCAGCAATAAGGAGACCAGCCAAACTACGGCAGGTGGAATAATAATTCCGGATACAGCAAGGGAAAAACCTAAAATGGCCAAAGTGATTGCACTTAGTAACATCGACAATCCTGAGATTTCCGTCGGGGACATTGTACTGTTTAAGGAATATGGAGGAACAGAAACGGAATTTGAAGGGAGTAAATACCTGATCATTCCATATGCTGACATACTGGCAAAAATAGTTGAAACAGAATCAATCTAGATACGAAGGCGGCTGTATCAAAAGTCATCATTAAGTCATCCTGAATTGATATAAGGATCTGTAACTTGTTGGTAATTAGATCCTGAAACTTATTCAGGATGACTATTTTGCCGAAGCAGCCACTTTTTTTATTCGGATAATAATTTCACTACGCTCAGTGAAATGTTCCTCTTATTCATTTTTACATCATAATATTTGACGTATTCAGGTCCTTCATAACCTGGCTCGTAGATAATATAAAAGGATGAGGTGTCGGTAAGGTCATAAGTCCATTCCAGCGGCTGCATCCTTTCACGGGTTATATAATATTGAAGGTGAGTGACCATAGGGGTTCTTCTGTATAATTTCAATTTTGTCCCTCTCGTCCCGCGACCTGCAGCAATAGCTTCATCCCGGCAGATCGTAGTATCGTTGGTCATCTCCCGCGAAGGAATGATAAACCAGTTAAACCCAATCCTTGCTGTCAGTAATAATGCAAACAGTATAATTATCCTGCGACTCCTTAGTTTAACGAACAGGAAAAATAATATGGCTGAAGAAAAAATCAGTATCCCTGCTTTAATATAACTCAGTTCCACCTCCCGGGTTATTTCAAAAACAAGGTAAAACAACGGAGAGACAACCACCAGGACAGCTATTCCCCAAAAAACATATCCTACTGTCACATATTGCCATGTAATTTTTTGCCTGTGAATATCATGAAGGTATATCAGTACAGTAAACAGGAGAGTGGCATGAACAAACAGGTATCGTGCAAATGTGTCCGGTGAAAACCAGTATACAAGGATGTTAAAAAAGAAAAGGTACAGGCAATACCTGATGAATTGATCCTTGAATATCAAAGACTTAATGTCACTTCGAATAAAATAAATAATTAATATGGTCCAAGGCAGAAAATGATATATGAATTCAAATGGAAAGGTAAAAAAGTGGGACACTGTTCTCCAGATGCTGCTTCCCATGGCCGTCTTTTGTGTTGATTCAAATAATATCATCCGGATCACATTGCCCATTTCCCCCGGATTTCTCAAGGAAAAGATCCAATAATAAGAACCAAGTATCGCTGCCAGTAGAAAAATTCCGGCAAGATGGCTTATTAAAAACAATTGCCTGAATTTTCTCCCAAGAAGAAATGCAACGATCAATGCAATACCCTGGTAGTAAAAAGAAGGTAATCCCTTCATTAAATAAGTGATCCCTGTGAGGGCATAGGATACCAGGAATAACAGCAGGTATTTTTCTTTCCTGATAAAATACCAGATAAGCATGAAGTTCAGGAACACAAGAGCAGAATAACCGATATCAATCAAGCCGTGAAACGAGTCATAAAAAAGAATCCTGCCGCAAGTGATATACATAAAGGAAGCAATGAAGGCATTCTCGTTTCCCAGTTTCTTGCGAAGTGTAAGAAAAATAATACTGCCATAGGCAATCAAGCTGAATACAGCAACCAGCCTCAGTGTGGTATCGCTGTAGTTTCCAGAAGCCAGGTAGAATAATGAAATCAACCAGTTATAGCCCGGGGGCTTCCTGTAATACAGGTCGCCTGCAAGGGTGGGTGTTATGTAATCACCCGAAAATATCATCTCCATGGATACAAGGGCCCTCACAGCCTCATCGCTTATGAATGGCAGCAACCCAAGATTAATCAGAAGTGCCGGCAACAATAAAATACCTAAAAGAAGATACAGGATCAATGGACGATCTTTTAATATCTTTATAATATCTTGCATAAAATAATTCAAGTTGCCAGGTTCTGGGTACTAGTTACTAGGTAAAGTATTAATAGTCAATAACATAAATTAAATTATTTATTTCAGTATCTCATTGATAATCTGTATATTCCGATCCCGAGTACTCCCCCCCGAGTGCTCGGGGGGGGGCACGGCGGGACGGAATGACAATAACGACAATCCAGTGTGACATAACACGGACAGCCCGGGTTATTCAATTAAATCCGAATTTACTGAATCAAATCCTTATTAGATGAAACTTATTAAACAAAAATCCATCGCGGTTGCCGTATTTATCTTTCTCCTTATTAACATAGCAATGATTTCCTGCAAAAAGGACGAAGGGAAAGGAAAATATATCAATTTTATACTGATCATGGCAGATGACCTCGGGTATGGCGACCTTTCCTGTTATGGGAACAAACACATTCAGACGCCCCATCTCGATCAAATGGCAAAAGAGGGCATGCTTTTCACCAATTACCATTCCAACGGAACTGTCTGCAGCCCGACACGTGCTGCCCTGCTCACCGGACGCTACCAGCAAAGGTCCGGAATAGAAGGGGTTATTACTGCCATAAAGTACAGGCATACCGGGTTGCCCCTGCCGGAAATTACCATGGCCGAGGTATTCAAACAATACGGCTACAAAACCGGTATTATCGGGAAATGGCACCTGGGGTATGACACCCTGTATAATCCACTCAATCAGGGTTTTGATTATTTTGCGGGATATGTCAGCGGGAACATCGATTATATTTCGCATGTGGACCAGGCAGGATATTCTGACTGGTGGATCGGCAAGGATACATTGAATGAGCCAGGTTATTCAACTGATATAATCACTGCTCACTCTATCGAATTTTTAAAAAACAATTATGAAAAGCCATTCCTTCTGTATATTGCTCATGAAGCACCTCATTATCCTTACCAGGGCAGGGATGACCAGGCCGACAGGTTTCCTGGCAAAAAGGCGCCCCACATGGGAAGTCGCGAAGACAGGGGCGATGCCTACCGGGAAATGATCGGGATCATGGATGAAGGAATCGGCAAAATAATGAAAACTGTAAATGATCTTGGACTCAGTAAAAATACCATGGTATTATTCTGTTCCGATAACGGGGCTAACAGGGAAGGATCCAACGGATCACTCAGGGGGTTCAAGGGCCAGTTGTTCGAAGGAGGAACCCGGGTCCCTGCCATTGCCTGGTTTCCAGGCGTGATCATCCCTTCTTCTGAATTCCATGATCCGGTGGTTAGTATGGATATTATGCCTACTTTCTTATCGATTGCAGAAATACCTGTCCCTGAAGGTCTTTACCTCGATGGAGTGGATGTTTCGCCAGGCGTATTATTTGGAGAGCCTGCTCCGGTAAGGCCTCTGTTCTGGAGATACGACAATACAAAATCTGTCACCTATAATTCCTGGAAGGTATTGATCCAGGATAACGACACCATGGTTTTCAACCTCGAAAATGATCTTTCTGAGCAGGACAATCTATTTGATCAGCATCCTGAAATGAAACACCGGCTTCTGGAAAAATTAATCGAATGGGAACGGGAAATGGATAAGTATGACCTGACTACCCAATGAGCCATAAATTCAAAAATAGCCGGTGCGATAACACCGGCCCGAAGTTATTGCTGTTAAATCTTTGGTAATTCCCAGGGTGACCGGTAATGAGCATAAATATATTCATTCGCCTTGTCGTCACCTTTAAACTCATTCTTTTCGACGTCCCAGTAAACCTTTCTCCCTGTATTAAAAGCGATATTACCGAGGTGTGCAATTTTTGCTATATGGGCTCCTATCTCCACATCTGCATTTGGCCTTTCCCTGGTCTTCATACAATCAATGAAGTTTTTTACATGAAGATCAAGGCCGCTGGCATCTCCGGTCCTTTTTGTATATGGGATGGGATCCATTTCGAGATTACCCTGGCTGTCCCAATCCGGAAGCACCTGCCATCCACCCCTGTCTACCTGCAGCGTACCATGCTCTCCAATGTATGCCACACCATGTTCTTTCTGGAAGGGGCCACCATATATTCCAATGGTATGATCCCAAAGGAGGCCGAAATCGCCAAAATCATAAATCGCCTGCATGGTATCGGGTGTTTCCATCTGGTCTTCAGGAAAAGCAAATTTGCCTCCGGAAGCAATTACTGAATCGGGTGCATATTTATTCATGCCAAACAGGGCATAATCCAGGAGGTGAACGCCCCAGTCGGTCATTAATCCTCCCGCATAATCCCAAAACCATCGAAATGTGAAGTGAAACCGGTGCCGGTTAAATGGTCGTTTGGGCGCTGGTCCCAGCCAGAAATCGTAATTTACACCTTCCGGCACAGGCTCATCCGGTGCATATTCCAGCCTGTCTTTCCAGCCAATATACGCCCAAACCTTAACATTCCGTATACGGCCGAGTTTCCCGGAGTGAACATAATCCACTACTGTTTTCCAGTGAGGATCGCTCCGCTGCCATTGTCCTACCTGTACTACCCGTTCATATTTCCTTGCAGCTTTCAGCATGATATTACATTCCTGAATGCTTTTACCCAGTGGCTTTTCCACATAAACATCTTTCCCTGCCTCACAAGCGTATACCATGGGAAGGCAATGCCAGTGGTCTGGTGTACCTACGATCACAGCATCTACGTCTTTATTGTCTGTGACTTCCCTGAAATCCTCAACCATTTTTGGTTTTTTACCCTGGATCTCCCTGGTCTGCTCTGCCCTTTTTTCAAGGACATTCCTGTCAACATCACACAACATGGCACATTCAACATTTGGCTGGCTGAGAAATGCCTTTAAATCCGCAAACCCCATACCGTTACACCCGATCAGGCCAACAACAATTTTATCATTGGCTGGTCCCCTGTTCATTGCATAAAGTGATCCGGGCATGGCAGAAGCCAGTCCAATGCCCGATGCAGCAATAGTTGAATTCTTAATAAATTTTCTTCTTGTAGTATCCATTCTGGCAGAATTTAATTTTACCTGATAAGTGATTACAAAATAGTTTATGCCTCACTAAAATAAGGATTCTTATTATTATTTCCTGTTCAAATCAGTAATTTAGGTTTCAAATAAATCAAATCAAAACAGCCAAGCTTAATGATTATAACAGAAATTTTTCACTTCAGGGTTTTAAAAATGATTGATTTTACGACCTTTGCGGTTAAATAATATACTATGAGGTTAAAAATATTCCAGGCAGATGCCTTTACAAACAAACTGTTCGGTGGTAATCCTGCTGCAATCTGTCCTTTAGATAGCTGGCTTGAAGATGCTGTAATGCAGAATATTGCTACGGAAAACAACCTTTCTGAAACCGCTTTTTTTATCCCGAATAACGATTCATATCAGATTCGCTGGTTTACTCCTGCCGTTGAAGTTGATTTGTGTGGACATGCTACCCTGGCAGCGGCTCATGTTCTCTTTAATCATCTGAATTATGAGAAACGAATCATTCACTTTGATTCAAAAAGCGGCCTGTTGACCGTCAGGAAGGATAATGAATATATCACCCTGAATTTCCCGTCCACACGGCTTGATGTGTCTGAGGCAACTCCTTTATTGATTGAGGCAATTGGCATAAATCCGGTAGCTGTGTATGAATCGGACGACCTGTTGGTTTTACTCAATTCTGAAGACGAGGTCTCACAGCTTGATCCTGATTTTAACCTTTTAGGCAAACTGTCATCAGCCAGGGGCATCATTGTCACTGCAGCCGGGAAGGATTGTGATTTTGTTTCCAGGTTTTTTGCCCCGGCTGTTGGCATCAATGAAGATCCGGTAACAGGATCCGCTCATACCAAACTGACACCCTTCTGGGCAGAAAAACTTGACAAAGAAACAATGACAGCCCGGCAATTATCACAAAGAGGAGGTAATTTGAAATGTACTTTCCTCGGAGACCGTGTGGAGATTTCAGGACAGGCGGTTACTTATATGATTGGAGAGATATTTATCTAAATACCATGTTAAAAGAATTCATTATTGGCTTAGCCATGTTGCCGGCTGTCTCAGCATTGAATGCCCAGGGATCAACCGAACCTTGTGGAGATCAAATGACCGACCCGAGAGATAACCAATCTTATAAAACAGTGCTTATCGGCAACCAGTGCTGGATGGCAGAAAATCTGAATGCCGGCGCAATCGTTCCGGACTTTAACCAGACCAACAACGGTGTCATCGAAAAGACCTGCTACAACAATGATCCGGAGCTTTGTAAAATATACGGTGGTTTGTATACGTGGGATGAAGCGATCCTGGGTGGTGTTTGTCCGGATGGCTGGCATGTTCCGTCCAACCAGGAGTGGAGCGTATTAAATGAATACCTTGGAATAACGGAAACCGGCACACACCTGAAGGTTGGTTCAGATCACGATCCCGCCTGGGATGGTGACAACAGCAGCGGATTCAGCGCTATTTCATCAGGTGTGGGTCATGAGAAATACTTTGGGCGCCTGGGGCAATGGGCTGTTTACTGGTCCTCAACGGACACCGGGGATGAATATGCCTGGTTTGCTCAACTTGACAATCACTGGTACCTTGACAAATACACCATATTATACCAGGGGAATCATTTTTTAAAGAAGAATGGATTCTCAATAAGATGTGTGAAGAGTGAAGAGTGAGGCGAAAGTGTGAGAGTGTGTGCTGGATTATGAAAGAAAATGTTATGAAATTTTACTAATATGAATAAGACCTGTTTAACAAGTGTTTTGGTTTCAATGCTTCTTTTCAATGCATTTTACTCCTGCAAGACCAATGTCCGGGAAACAACTGAGATACAGCCCAACATCATATGTATTGTTACCGAAGACATCAGTTCCTGGTTGGGTTGTTACTGGGATACGGTGGCTCTTACACCTGTGCTTGACCAGCTGGCTAAAGATGGTGTGCGTTTTACCAATTTTTTCAGCGTGTCCGGTGTATGTGCACCCAGCAGGGCTGCCCTGATAACCGGCATGTATTCTTCAACTATCGGGGCGAATAATATGCGTACCAACCGGCGAACATTACCCGATGGGATACCTCCCTATGAAGCCGTTCCACCCCCTGAAGTAAAATGTTACACCGAGTTTCTCAGGGTAGCTGGCTATTACTGCACGAATAACAACAAAGAAGATTACCAGTTCAGGGCCCCGAAAACAGCCTGGGATGAAAGCAGCCGGAACGCACACTGGAGAAACTGTCCCGAAGGCCAGCCATTCTTTGCCATATTCAATATCGGTACTACTCATGAATCGCAGGTTTGGGACAGGGCCAATGATCCGGTCGTTATTCCGCCGGAAAAAGTTAACCTCCCCCCCTTTTATCCCGACGACCCAGCAATCCGAAGGGATGTGGCAAGGGTTTACAGCAACATTACCATTATGGACAGGGAAGTGGGTGAATTCATTGATCAGCTTAAAAAAGCGGGATTATATGATGAAACTATCATCATATTCTATAGTGATAATGGAGGCCCGCTGCCAAGAGGTAAAAGAGAAATTTATGATACGGGCATTAAAGTTCCAATGATCATTCGTTTTCCGAATAATGAATATGCCGGGGAAGTAGTTGACGACCTGATCAGCTTTATAGATATTCCTGCAACAATTCTTTCCCTTGCGGGAGTAGAAATTCCCGATTATATGCATGGACAGGCATTCTGGGGAAACCAGAAAGCAAATCCCAGGAAATATATTTATGCTGCCCGTGACCGGATGGATGGACAATACGATTGCCGTCGTGCCGTCAGGGATAAACAATATAAATACATCAGGAACTATTTCCCGGACAAGCCCAGGATGCAGGATATCGAGTTCAGGAAAAACATGGATCTGATGAAAACTTTGCTTGAATATGAAAAGCAGGGAAAACTGACGGGCGACCAGCTGCTGTGGTTTGCAAAAACAAAACCGGAAGAAGAACTCTATGATATCACAAAAGATCCCTTCGAGCTGAATGATCTGAGTTCAGATGAAGCCTACACCAATGTTCTGGTAAAATTCAGGGCAATACACGAAGAATGGGTTAAGGAATTCGGAGATAAACCGGCAATGCCTGAAAAAGAGTTGGTTTGGTCAATGTGGCCCGATGGTATTCAGCCTGTCACCTCCTCTCCTGAAATTCATCAGGATGGGAATAAAATTAGCATTTCCTGTTCTACTAACGGAGCCACCATTGGTTATCAGGTTCGTACAGGCAGGAATGAAAAAAATGGACCCTGGTTTATTTACCATGATCCCCTCGAATTAAATCAATCCGATACCCTTGTTGTGATGGCGCACCGGATCGGATTTAAACCTGGTACAAAAGTGATTTTTATACAGGAGTAACGGTTAATGGTATCTACTGGACAAGAAATTTGATCACTCTTTTCGTCCAGCCAGCCTGGATCACCCCAATATAGATGCCCTCTTTCAAATCACCGGGAGACCATTCAATCCATTGCTCGCCTGCCATCATAGGTTTGTTGAATACTTCATCCACCTTCCGGCCGGTAGCATCATATATATGTATAACGACCGATGCTTCCCGCATTAATATAAAATGAATCAAGGCGTTTTCATTAACCGGATTTGGATAAATGTCAATGGATGAAACCAGTTGTCCGGATTTAATTGATTCAATACCATTTCCCATAAACAGCTGGCCGGGAAGTTCCCTTCCCTCCGCCTTGCTGTTCCCCTGCTTATCGGCCAGGTATATGTTAGTCCAGTCGGGCCGTTCGGGCAGGGAGCCATTCATAACATCCTCCTTCCAGCGCTCATCGGTAAGGCGGTCCCAGTTTTCGGTAATCTTCTTATAGTATGACATAACCGGTCCCACAAAAGCCACCGGCTTATATTGATCGAAAGGTGAATTGCCAAGGAATACTCCCAGGTTCAATTTCCCTACACCCACATGTAATATTCTTCCAACATTATTTCCAAACTTGTCGGTAGTCTGTGTATGTATATCGGCAACAACAAAGTCCGACTCCATGGTCTTTTCAACATCATAAAAAAGACCGGCTACCCATCCCTCAATGGGTGGTCCACATACCATTCCAACTGTCAGCATCTGCTGCAACCAGGTTTTCTGGTCGCTTGTAAGTGGAACCTGCTGCACTTCAGATGTTGCAATCTCTTCAAGCTTAGTCATGATTGTTTCCAGTGATTGAAAGTAGTTTTTTATCCTGAAGAATATATAATCGTCTCCCTCTATGTTCTTAAAGAAATCATTGGCCAAAGTGGCAAAAGTGGCAATAGAACCATAAAACTCCGGATAGGGTTCTACCAGAACATGCGGGAACGAACATCCTACTCCACCCGTATAGGATTGCTTGGCATACAGCAGGTTATCGTGCCTTAACTGGGCCCATGATGCAAGCTGTGTATTCAGTTTTTCCTGGTGCCATGCCGTGGTTTTCATGAAATAGGGCAGATTTTCGTTCACATAGGGGGGATTCAATTCCCTTATCCCATTCAACCAGGTATTATACAACGATTCCCCCCAGAAATTATCATCGTATGCATCGACCAGGTATCTTAGCGCATCAAGCTGTGAAGCATATTTATATTCTTCCAGTTCATCTTCCAGAAACGGCAACGCATCATCGTTTCCAAGCACAAACATGGCATCAAGGGGATCCGGCAAAGGGCGCCATATTTTAGCTCCTTCATACATGATCCGGTCGAAAACAACATTGGAGAAAACATAAGAATCGATGATAAACTTCTGACCCATAACCCTGTAGGATGCTGGCAATTTGCCAGGTTCTTCGCTGTAGGGGTCCATCAGGAAAAAGCTGCTGAGAATTCTTTGACCGGCTTCCTGTGAGTTTTCAATATTTTCATAATATGGATCATAGATTGAGTCAAACATTAAGTCAGTAGCCGCATGAATGGAGGATCCCAAAAGGATACCATCATACTCCTTCGGAGTGAGGTTATCGCTCACACCTACAAAAAAGGTTATTATTTTATCATTCTCATTCAGCAGGTCCATGATATTATCTGTATGCATTAACTCCTGGAGCAAAAAAGCACTGATATTCATTCTTCTGATTTCTTCTTTAGTCCAGTCAGGTTCCCATGGATTCTTGGGTGGAGGAGTCATGAAAAAATCAATCCTTCCCATCCACATCATTGTCTTGAAATAGTTTTCCAGTGTTTTACCGGCTTCCGGCCAGTTAGTAAATTCCAGGGTATAATGTCCCCTCGGGGTAAACTGGCTTAAGTCGAGGTGGCGGTTACGTTCGGGTGAAGTAAACAAAGGCATATCCACCTGCTTCTCAGCCTGAACAGCATCCCAGTATAATGTCAGGGTATCTTCTTCGATAAGCTGAGGAGTTGACATCGAACCATGAATAAGCGAATGAACCATTGTAATGTACAGGTCGACATCCTTAAGGCTGGCAAGGAGACCGGGATTATCCCCGTACTTAGCCTGCAAGTCGGGGAATGCAGCGTACATTTCATCAATGGCTTCGATCAGGTTGGGTTCCATGATCCATGCTTCCACATCCATAAGGATCTGGTCATACGACATATGTAAAGCCTGTAATACAAGATCAGTGGTAAAAAGCAGCGGCAGATCCTGCCTGAACATCTCCTGCAAAACTTGACTAACAGAATTGTATTCCAGGCGCTCCGATACCATGAAATGATTCTGCTTGATCAGGGCTATTTCACCCTTTGTAAGTTCCAGTTTTTCGGCAATCGTATCGAAGTATGACCATGAATAGGGATTGGATTCCACCGACCTGCCTGAATAATATAATTGTGCCGGAGAATGTTTGCTTTGAATGTCCTGGTAACTCATATCCTTACTCTGTTTCAGGAATTGCACATAGTTATCAGAACTAAAGCCGGATTGGCCAAAAGTCTGCAGGCTGGCAGGCAGGATGAGCAAAATGAGTAATTTAAACTTAAATTTCATTTCTGGTTGATTTGGAGAATAAAATTACAAATTACAGAGCTTAAAGTCAATGACTTTGTATTATTAGGATGCAGGGGAATATAATTTGGTTGCGCCGGACCGGTTTTAGGCTCTTCGTTCTTTGTTGGGGAATTGCATACCTGATATTTATGAAACATTGGTTGAAGCTAAAGGCAATAGTTATATTTACATATCGTGAAAAAACACTGCAACATACCCTTCCCTCCCTCCCGGTTTCCTTTTTTTTACGGATGGATGATCCTGGTAGCAGGGACTATTGGCGTACTTATGAGTATTCCGGGACAAACGATGGGTGTGTCGGTATTTACCGAAAACCTGTTAAGAGACCTTGAGATTTCAAGGAACCACCTTAGCCTGGCCTATCTATTCGGGACTATTGGCAGTGGATTGCTGATTACCCGGGCCGGAAAGTATTACGACCAGTATGGTGCCAGGGTCATAGGATTCATTGCAGGAGGGATCCTGGGTGTTATGTTGCTTTTTCTTACACGTGTCGATAAACTGGCTGCATTCCTATCCTACCATCTTTCCTCTGTGTCGATTGAACTATTTACCTTTCTTTTGCTGATTATCGGGTTTTGGGGTATCCGATTTTTCGGACAGGGATTAATGACCATGGTATCCCGGAACATGGTAATGAAGTGGTTTGATAAAAGACGAGGATTTGCCAATGGAATTATGGGAATTTTTGTGTCTTTCGGGTTTTCCTATGCCCCAAAATTATTAAACGAGATGATAGAAAAATTCAAATGGCAGGGAGCCTGGTTTCTTCTGGCCATCATTCTCGGGTTCGGTTTTGTGACTTTTGTATTGCTTTTTTACCGCGATAATCCCTTGGATTGCAAGTGCCAGCCAGATGGTAAATTGATAAAAAAACCAATCCTTGACGGGCCTCCCAGCCTGCCACCTGTCGATTATACGCTGCAGGAAGCAAAAAACACCCGGGCTTTCTGGATTTTTACATTTGCCATGGCACTTAATGCCCTATATATCAGTGGATTAATTTTCCATGTAGTTTCGGTTTTTGGATCCGCCGGATACTCTTCCCAGGAAGCCATAAATATCTTCCTTCCAGCTTCAGTCATAGCCATAATTTTTCAGTTCCTGGGCGGATGGATTAGCGATTACATTAAGCTTAAGTACCTTTTACTTGTATATATGCTGGCGATGATCGCCACCACAACCGGGTTATATTTTCTAAGGGCAGGTCAGTTCCCTTACTGGATGGTGGTCACAGGAAATGGTATCTCGTGGGGGATGTATGTTTTGATATCAGCAGTCACCTGGCCAAGGTTTTTCGGACTTAAAAACCTCGGGGCTATTTCAGGTTTTTCCCTTAGCTGGATTGTGATTGGCAGTGCCCTGGGGCCTTATTTATTCAGTTTATCGTATGAATCAACTGGAAATTATAATCTTATTGCTATCTTTTCGTTCGTGGCAGCTGTTGTCCTTTTCTTTTTGTCTTTTAAGGCTGACAATCCTGCAATAAAAACGTAACTAATCACGGGGGCAATCCGTCCCATGGTTTATCTTTGCATAAACGAACAACCAACATGAAAAACCTGCAGCGAACTTACCTGATCAAATCATCCCCGGAGGAGGTATTTAATGCCATGACCAATCCCCTGACCCTTGAACTTTGGACAGGATACCCTGCTAACATCCAAGCCAAAGCCGGTATTGAATTTACACTTTGGGACGGAGATATTACAGGAATGAACCTCGAAATCATTCAGGACAAGAAACTTGTACAGGAATGGTATTTTGAGGACAACCAGGAACCTTCTGTCGTTACCATTGAATTGGTTGAACAGAGTGGCAAAACCCAGGTTGAATTGTATCATACCAATATCCCCGATGATGCTTTTTTAAATATTTCAGAAGGCTGGAATAAGTACTATTTTGGAACAATGAAAAAATATCTTGAAAGCAATTAGCTGGTTTTCCATTGAAGAATAAATCCTTAATTTTACATAAATACTTCTTAATACAGTAAAGTTCTTTTTATGACAGGAAGGATAAAGCACATATTCTTTTGTGTTTTGTTTATTGCGGTTTCCTTTTCCATAATGGCAAGGGATATTGATGAAATCAAAAGAAGCGGAAAGATAATTATTGCTTTTACTGAGACTGACCTGGAAGGAATCAATTACAAGTTAGCCAGGGAATTTGCCCGGTATTTAAATGTGGAAATGGTTCCGGTGGTTATTGAATGGGAGGAAGCATTTGAGACACATGGCAGGGTGCCTTTGGATGTAGCTACTAATCCCGACATCTCATATACTCCGGATATATTTAAACGGGTTGATCTGATCTGCAGCACATTCACCATTTTAGAATGGAGAAAAAAACTATTTGATTTTGCCCAAACGCTATATTCAGCCGAAATCATAATGATCAATGAGGAGGATGAAGCTCCCTCCAAACTTGACGACCTGGTTGGGAAAAAAATTGCCTTTATGCAGGGAACGAGCCTTGAAACCCATATACATCAGATCAATAACAATATTGGAGGGGGAATTGAACTTTTGCCTGCCGAAAGTTCTGAGGATGCTAAACAAATGCTTATTGATAAGGAGGTTTTTGGAGTTATCCTGGATGCAGACGAAGCACTGAACTTCAGGATGGATCAAAAAAATGCAGTAAAAATCGGCATCCCTATAACTGAAGTGATCAAAACCGCCTTTGCCCTTGAAAAGAAAAATACCCTCAAAAATGAAGTGGAAAATTTCTTCAACACGATACCTACCAATGGCGTTCTGGATGAGATCTTCTCAGAAACATTCGGGATGACCTATTCAGAATTTTATAACCAGATTTCACGTATCAACCTTCCCGAAAGACTTAACCGTGACCTGGATGAAATATTAAAATCGGGTAAACTTGTGGTTGCACTTCGTGAAAGAAACTTCATTTATAAAGAAAATGGTCCCATTCAATTTATGCATGCACTGGCTGAGGAGTTTGCAAATTACCTGGGTGTTGAACTGGAATACGTTATTACGCCATATTTTGCAAAATACTGGGAAAATGAGGTTGGGGTTGTAATAAAAGACAGCAGTTACACACCGGAGTGGTTTAACTATTTCGACCTTGCCGCAGAACTCATAGCCCCCCTGGATTGGCGGACCAATAAAGTGAACCTGACAGGGATTTATACCAGTGAATATACTGTGATAGCAAGAAATGAAACCCGGATTAATTCCATTAACGACCTGCGAAATCTGAAAGGAATAACTGGCCGGGGCACAGTTTATTTTGATTTACTTAACAGCTATGGCATTACCAACCTGGAATTTGCCAGGGTGAATGAATTTATCCCCTCAGTAAATGATGGAACAGCTGATTATACCTTGATTTATAATGCTTTTCTTGAGCTTTCTGATTATCCCTCTTTAGAAGTCAAGTTGCCCATAGGTGAACTGGAAGTTTGCTGGGCCATGCGGAAAGATCAACCCCTGCTGCAGGATGCGCTCAATAGTTTTATTTCCAAGTCGATGAGAAATGGATTGATAAAAACGCTGCTGGTGGCCATAAAGGGACAACACCTTGATAACGCACAGGATCTTGTAAATTCATATTACGGAAGCATCCAGGCAGGCCAGATGCCGTACGTAATTTACGGTGCCGAAGACGGACTTCCACAGGAAGACATTTTTTCAATCTACCAGGATAACAGGGGTTATATGTGGTTCGGTACAAGTTCAGGTGTGGTCAGGTACAATGGCAGGGAGATGGTGGTGTATAATACCGAAGACGGCCTTATAGACAATACTATTCTCGACATAAACCAGGATGCCGGTGGTACGCTATATCTGGCTACCTCCCACGGAATTTCCATGATCCGGAACGATTCCATAACAGATAATATTTTGGAGGGAATTTCTTTCAGCAAAATTTTTGTGGACTCCGAGGATGACAAGTGGTTCCTTGGAGACGACGGGATCCATGTTGTTGACAAGAATAAAAGGCATACCTACTTAAATGAAACTTTTCCTGTTCTGCCTAAGAATATTTATTCCATGGCTGAAGACAGTGAAAATCAGAATTTATATTTTGCTTCCAGTGACGGGGTTTATCTCTATTCCGAGAAAGATAATACCCTCATTAAAGTTTCAGAAGAAGGATATACCTTGTTCATAGACTCGAATGACAGCATTTGGATCTACACCTCAAAAGGATTATATATTGCAGCCCTTGAAGACCTGAAGGCTGGAAAATTCAATGAACATTCCAGGAACCTGAATGAAAGCCTGGTTTTCCACGACCAGATTATTAAGGGTTTTTACCAGGATGGTTACGGGACCATCTGGATTTACACTGATTCTGAAATCTACCAGGTGCTTTCAACCAGTCAGAAAGCCATCCGGTATGAACAGGAAGTAGGAGTAAGAAG
>CAYZEZ010000085.1:0-16879 GCA_964477295.1 uncultured Bacteroides sp.
GATGCCAGTGTTTTTAATTTCCCTTTCCTGTAACTTAACCAGGTAACCCTTTCCAGAAGAAATGATATCACGCAACTCATCCAGCTCTTCAGACACACCGTTTGCTATCACATTGCCTTTATTCAACATGTTAGGCGGATCAGGATTGATCTCCTTCTCTATCCTGGTCCGGATTGTGTCACAAGGATTTAGTTGTTCGGCTATCTTTTTCAATCCTTCTACCTTTGATTTACTACAGATCTTTTGAATTATATCCACGGACCACAACCCGGTCTTCAGGTGAGCTACTTCCCTTGGCGAGATCCTCATCGCAGCCACTTTGGAAATGATACGTTCAAGATCGCCCATCACTTTCAGCTGTTCTTCCAGTCCTGCACGCAATTCCTCATCATTAATAAAGCATTCTACAATATTCAGTCGCTCGTTAACCGGGACCACATCCTTAAGCGGTAATGCCATCCATCTTTTCAGCATACGTGCCCCCATCGGAGTAATGGTGCTGTCCAGTACCTCATACAATGTTTTTGCACCTTCGTTAATAGAATGAAAAAGCTCAAGGTTACGTATGGTAAATTTATCCAGCCATACATAACGGTCTTCTTCAATCCTGCTCAGTGAAGTGATATGATCGATCTGCTGATGCTCTGTGATCTCAAGATATTGGAGGATTGCCCCGGCGGCAATGATCCCGTACGTTAGATTTTGGATTCCAAATCCTTTCAGGGTAGTAGTCTGAAACTGCTTCAATAACCGGTCTCGTGCAGTATCTTCGATATATACCCAATCGTCGAGCTTAAAAGTCAGAAATTTATCACCGAAAACTTCGAAAAATTCTTTCTGCCTTGCTTTTTCGATTAATACTTCCTTCGGCTGAAAGCTGCTCAATAGTTTATCGACATATTCAAAAGTCCCCTGGGCTGCTAAAAACTCCCCCGTTGAAATATCGAGAAAAGAAACACCGGCTATTTGTTGTGATAAATAGATACTGGCCAGGAAATTATTTTCTTTATGGTTTAATACATTATCATTAAAGGAGACTCCGGGAGTTACCAGCTCAGTTATGCCTCTCTTAACAATTTTCTTTGTCAGCTTAGGATCTTCGAGTTGTTCGCAAATAGCAACACGTTGTCCTGCCCTTACCAGCTTTGGCAGGTAGGTATCCAGTGCATGGTGTGGAAAACCTGCCAGTTCGACAAAACTTGCTGCACCATTTGCCCGCCTGGTAAGTGTTATACCAAGGATCCGGGAAGTCCTGATAGCATCTTCACCAAAGGTCTCATAAAAATCACCTACCCTGAACAGTAGAATGGCATCGGGATGTTTGGCCTTGATGCTGTTGTACTGCTTCATCAACGGCGTGTTAACATATTTGGAGGGATCAGCCATAGAAGTTTTCTAAAACATTCAAAGGTAGATGAATTTAAATGGAGATAAAACAGATACTAACAGGATGTTGATAAATTAGACAAATGTTTGCTTGCAGACATTTATCTGTTTTACCGTCCGTATTCGGACACACCATGTTCCGATTCGAACACTTCAATGATAACAGGCAAATCCGGAATTAACATTTAATTAACACAAAAACTGAAACTTACGTACTTTGGCATAAAAAGTGCAGATTCCGGAATTGGTTGTTCATATTCTTCTTCCAATTGGAAATGTAAAAAAAAAAGATCCCCGGTTTCGGCGCAACCGGGGATCAGGTTCAACATCTTAAGAGTATTAGAGTAGAAAAGATGAAGAATAATTGCATGTAAATTTAATCCTTTTTGGATAAAAATTCAAGGTTTATCTATAGGAAAATAATTATTCATACTCTAGACCCCTGATTTACTGCAATTTAATTTTGACTTTCCGTAATAATTCTCTAAAAGATTGTTGGATTCACAGGTGCCCGGCTCATTAAAGACGGGCGCCTGTTTTTAAGTTAACGAGTGATTTTGTCTACGCTTAGTGGCTCTAAGGTGCTGACAATCAATACTTAATATGGCATTATTTTGTTCTCTAACCCTAAATATTAGCTTATGAAAAGGTTTTACGCTTTTTTTGCATTTATCCTTATGTTGAGTTTTCAACTGGTAAGTGCACAATTTCAGATTACAGGGAAGGTCACATCTTCAGAAGATGGCAGTCCTCTTCCCGGTGTATCCATTTTAATTAAAGGAACAACGCGAGGAACCGTTACCAATTTAGACGGTGACTATCTGATCGACGTTCCTCAGGATGCACAAATTCTAGTTTACAGCTTCATCGGTATGAAAGTACAGGAGGTCACCATTGATGGGAGGACCGAAATAGATGTTGTACTTGAACCTGATGTGCTCGGTCTTGAGGAAGTGGTTGTTACGGCCATGGGAATCCGTCGGGAGACAAAGGCACTGGGTTATTCTACTGAAGCTATAAGCGGTGATGAACTTTCCGGATCAGGAGAAAACAACGTCATCCAGTCGCTTGCATCCAAAGCTGCTGGTGTACAGATCGTCAGCTCCGCCGGAACACCCGGAGCATCATCAAAAGTAACGCTTCGGGGTAATTCAACCTTTACCGGTGAAAACCAGCCCCTGATCATCGTAGATGGTGTTCCGATCGATAACAACACGAGACGAACTGAGGCAGCAGATTATCCCTACAACGAGGGTCTGCAGGGAGTGAATTATTCCAACCGGGCCATCGACCTCAACCCGGAAGACATTGAATCGGTAACCATCCTGAAAGGTCCTGCCGCTGCAGCATTGTATGGTGTAAGGGCCGGTGCCGGTGCCATCGTCTATACCACAAAACGTGGAAATTACGGCAAAGGGCAGGGAGTAAAGGCAACCTATAGCTTTACTACCGACATCAGCCAGGTAAATAAACTTCCAAAGCTCCAGTCGACCTGGGCCCAGGGTGATGGCGGAGGCGTACCCGACGGGTCAGGAGGTTGGGAACAGGGAACATATGATGTGGCCGATTTTGGCCCGGATATGCTTTTTAATACGGAAGATGACCAGCTTCTTTCATGGGGTACTGCCAACAGCTGGGGACCAAAAATTGCTGACCTTCCAGGTATTACGGCAACCGATAACATGGCTAATTTCTTTAAAACAGGGGTAACCTATACACACAACCTTTCACTTATGGGAGGTACAGATGCTTCTTCTTATCGCCTGTCAATAAACAGAATGGACCAGACTGGGATTGTTCCCAACTCATCCTTTGATAAAACATCGGTCAGGTTGACCTCCGATGCAAATATCACTGATAAATGGAGAACGGGGGGAACGGTCAATTATGTTGCCAGTGCAGCTCAAATGACTCAGAATGGAAGTAATCTTTCGGGTGTGATGTTATCACTGACCCGCTGTCCGGCAAGCTATAACCTGAATGATGATGAATTCGGTTACGAATTTCCGACAGGCCAGCAACGGCAATATTACTACCCTTATGACAATCCATGGTGGTCGGTACACAACAATTTATTGAACGACAGAACCGACAGGGTGCTGGGAAGTGCATACCTGACTTATACGCCTCTCCAGTGGCTAACGGCTACATACCGGGTTGGCGTGGATGTAATCAGTGACAACAGGAAGTTTCACTGGGCACCGGGTGCCTGGAACGCCGATGATTTTGGTGGTGAAGTACATGAAAACAATAAACGGTCTACTGAATATTATGGCGATCTCCTGGTGACGGCAAGCCATGACTTTTCCGATAAAATATCTGCTTCTCTGACCGTTGGCAATAACCTGAACCAACGGTATTACCAGAACCTGTTTGCAAGGGGAAGGGAGATTAACGTACCTGACCTTTATAGTATCGGGAATACATCGACCCTTTATGCCGATGAATATCAGGAGTATATCCGGACCGCAGCGCTGTTTTTTGATGCCAGCGCCTCATATGGTGACCTGGTCTACCTGAACGTAACCGGAAGAAACGAGTGGGCATCCACTTTTGGTCCCAACCAGAATAATTTCTTCTACCCATCGGCCAGCTTATCCTTCGTGTTTTCCGAATTGATCCCTGAAAACAATATCCTTTCATTCGGTAAATTACGGTTAGCTTACGCCCAATCTGGTATAAGCCCCCTCCCCTATACTTCAAAGACTTACTACCTTGCCCCGTTTATCACTGACGGATTTACAAGCGGTGTAGGCTTCCCGTATCTCGGAAATAACGGTTTTGGCATCTCGGCAATACTGGGTAATCCTGATCTGAAACCGGAACGCGTTACAGGTAAGGAAGTGGGAGCCGACCTGAGGTTTCTTATGGGGAGGCTGAATGTCGATTTTACCTATTATAACCAGGTAACCACGGAAATTCTGGTGCTCAGGCCCGTTGCAGCTACAACCGGATTCCGCTATATGCGCTCCAATACCGGAGAAATGCTGAACAAGGGCGTTGAACTGGTTCTGTCGGGCGACCCTGTAAAAATATCCTCATTCAACTGGAACATAAGTGTGAACTGGGCAAAGAACTATAACGAGGTTTTAAACCTGGCTGAAGGAGTTGATGAGATCCAGCTCGAATCAGGATTTTCTGATATTGGTTCTTATGCCATTGTAGGTGATGCCTATGGTGCGTTTTATGGCACTCAATGGATCCATGATGACAATGGGAATATTGTAATTAATCCGGCCACCGGGTTGCCTTACTCAGATCCTCTTGAAGGTAACATCGGTAATCCGTTCCCGGACTGGCTGGGAGGTGTAAGAAATACCTTCAGCTATAAAGGCTTCTCCCTGACTGCGTTGCTTGATATCCGCCAGGGACAGAGTGTATGGTGCGGCACCTATGCCAGGTTAAACAGGCTGGGACGTACAGAAGAATCTGCCGACCGGGAAAGAATGTATGTGGTTCCGGGTGTCCTTGCCACTGGTGAAGAAGCCGATGGCACTCCAATCATAGGAACAGAAACAAATAACATCGAGATCTCAGCATACGATTATTTTACCAAATTCGTTGGTGACTTTGGAAGTGTAGCGAAGGAGCAGGCTGTTTGGGATGCATCCTGGGTACGCCTGAGAGAAGTCGGTTTGTCCTATAAAATCAACCTGAGAGACAAGATCCCTGTCATTCAAACACTTGACATAGGGGTTACCGGAAGGAATTTATGGCTGAAAACCGATTACCCTGGTGTTGATCCTGAAACAAGCTTGCTGGGTGCAGGTTCAAACATCAACGGTTGGGATTACTTCAATATGCCAGGAACAAAATCGTACATCTTTACCTTGAAGGTAGGATTTTAAAACCCAATGAAATGAATTGTAAAAAATCAAACTATATGGATATGAAAAAAATAATTATTTTGATAACGTTACCCATATTGCTTTCAGTGGTTAGCTGTGAAAGTTTTATCGAAGGATGGGACGATTCACCGAACTCACCAACGGAAGCAACACCTCAACTGCTTACGAGTGTATCTGAGGTATCCACATTCATGTATTACACAGGGCAGCTTGCCCGGACACCCTCTGTCTTTATACAGCAGACAGCTGGTACAGATTTCCACATGGAGGATGTCAGGGATTATATCCTCCTTGAAGGTGATAATGTGAATGAATGGGAAGGTATCTATTCCAACTGTTTAATCAATGAGCAATTGATCATTGATACATACGGCGATGATAATCCTTATTATGCCGGTATTGCCAAAGTCTTAAAGGCTATGGCCCTGGGTCTGCTTACAGACCTCTGGGGTGATGTCCCAAACCGGGAGGCACTACAGGCCGTGAATGGGGTAAGTGATGAGCAGCTGAATCCCCATTTTGACCCCCAGGAAACTGTGATCCAGGATATTCAGTCGATTTTATCCGATGCAATTTCAGACCTTTCCAAACCAGCATCCGATAATATATTGCCTCCCGGAGTCGATGATTATATTTTCGAAGGGGATCCGGATGCATGGATCAATACGGCATGGATCCTGAAAGCCAGGTACGCAAACCGTCTCAGCAAGAAGGATGCAAACGGTTCAGCTACCAGTGCCCTGGAATTTCTGGCAAAAGTTGATAAGGATCAGCCTGACTGCATGGCCATTGCCGGTGACGCGGCAAACGAACAGAACCAGTGGTTCGACTTTCAGAACGACCGGGGAAACTATATGCAAATGGGAGAATTCTTTATCGATTTACTGAAGGCAACGAATGATCCAAGATTGCCGTTCTATGCATTGGAAGACGACAACGGTGAATATAGCGGTTCGCCTAAAGATGAATCAAACACCTCAACCTCTGACTGGGGTGATTTTGTCGGAACAGAATCAGGTACGGATCTGCCCCTCGTCACCTATTTCGAAGCCAAATTCATCGAAGCCGAGGCAAACCTGAGATTGGGGAACGATGATGAGGCAGCCGATGCACTCAATGAAGCGGTAAAAACATCCGTATTGTTCGTGACAGGTGCTTCAGATGCGGCATACGAGGCTGCAAATGCCAGTGAGACAGGAGCAACGGTTACACTGGACAAGATTATGACCCAGAAATATGTGGCCATGTTCACCCAGCCCGAAGCATGGGCTGATTGGAGAAGAACCAGCATACCCGCCCTGACACCAAATCCCAACGGCGATGTGGCAGGAATCCCACGCCGGTTCCCAACATGCCGGTCAGAACGTACATATAATAATAATGCTGTGGTTGTCTCCAATATCCTTCAACCCGTATGGTGGGATAATTAAGTATCGTTAACAATATTTCTAACGACGTAGGAGGCTGAAATCCATTGCCGGATGTTTCCTACAAGGGGTACGGCGTAAGCTGTACCCCTTTTTTTTCCAAAGATCAATTGCAATCGGCTTCAGCCGACGGTTTTGAAGGTAGAATGTCCTTTCCGGGTTTCAGTCCGGATCAAAGGAATAAATCATAGATAAGATGCTCATAAAAATGCTACCTTTAAAATATGAAAAAGATTCTCATACTTGGGGCAGGGCTTTCGTCAACAAGCCTCATCCATTACCTGCTAAACCTTTCTAAAGAAAAAAAATGGCACATCACCCTGGGTGATATCAATGTAAATCTTGCCCGCCAGAAAATAAATAACCATCCCAATGGGACGGCCATCGCTTTCGACATATTCAACGAAGAACAGCGAAACCTTTTAATATCCAATGCCGATATTGTCGTTTCCATGCTGCCTGTGAGGATGCATTACCTGGTTGCGGAATGCTGCGTGAATCACCGTACTGATATGGTCACAGCATCCTATGTCTCAAATGAGATGCGCCAGCTTGATACCCGTGCAAAAAAAGTAGGTGTATTGCTGCTTAATGAGACCGGTGTTGATCCGGGTATAGACCATATGTCGGCAATGAAAATAATTGACAGGATACGGGATGAAGGAGGAAAACTGGATGTCTTTGAATCAAATACCGGTGGACTGGTCGCCCCGGAATATGACAATAACCCATGGAATTATAAATTTACATGGAATCCAAGGAATGTGGTACTGGCCGGTGCAAAAGGTGCAAGGTTTCTCCACAATGGCAAGTTCAAATATATCCCTTATCATAAGATCTTCCAGCGATATGAGATCATCAGTGTGCTGGACCTTGGTGATTTTGAAGTATACCCCAATCGTGATTCATTAAAATATAAGGAAGACTACGGTTTGCATGATATCTCCACCATGTTCCGGGGAACCATCCGCCGGCCTGGATTCTGTAATGCCTGGGATGCACTCGTCCAGTTAGGTGCAACCGATGATTCATATATAGTGGAATTCCCGGGCGAGATGACCTACCGCGACTTCACCAATAGTTTTCTCGCCTATAATATTATTGATCCGGTTGAGACCAAAATTGCGAACTACCTGGGCATAGATAAGAACGGGGCAATTATGAAACAACTGGAGTGGCTCGGACTGTTCGCAAGGGAAATTGTTCCAATTGTAAACGAGACCCCTGCAAGGATCCTGCAACATAGGTTACAGGAGAAATGGAAACTGGAACCCGATGACAAAGACATGATCGTGATGCAGCACCAGTTCGAATATTTGCTCGGCAAAGAAAGGAAAAGGATCGTTTCTTCCATGGTGGCCATTGGAAAAAATAAAAACGAAACAGCCATGTCGCTGACAGTGGGACTACCACTGGGGATTGCAGCTAAACTGATCCTGGATGGGAAACTTCGATCTACAGGAGTTAAAATACCCATTGACAGGGTATTCTATGATCCTATCCTTAAAGAACTCGAAGAATACGGGATCAGGTTTATAGAAGAAGATCCTTCGGTGAACGGAGAACAGTGATCTGTGACCAGAGGGTGAGTGAAATAAGAATTGGATGGTATTAAATTGGGCCGTTAATCTTTTTAAATCCTTTTCTGCCCAATTTCAGACGGATTTGCTCCGACCATTTGTATGCTTCGGGAATTTCCCCTTTAAATATTATTTCAGTTTCCGGGATCAGGGCCGGCAACTGGTAAACATCAGTAACCTTCAGGCAGTTAAGCATCTCGATGGCAGGGCCCTTGCCATCCGGACTACTCGTAACATCCTGACTACCAGGAGGATTTTGCAACAACAAAGCATTACAGTTCCCATCCAGTAATGCAGCATACAGGGCAACCACACCCATTTCATCTTTGGCTGCAATGCCAATACTATCCGCATTAATGCCTTCCAGTGTCCTGCAGAATTCGAGGCATCTCAACACATCATACACCTGCATGGAGGCAATGGTCCTGCCGGTCCACGCCGAAGCGCGCCTTATATGCCACTGGAGGGCAGGATCCCATCCGGCTTCACCAACACCCCGCACTTCCAGGAACGCTATGTTCCACCTGTTGTCGAATCCCCGGATGAAGTTTTCGGCCTCCCTGTGGTCTTCATCCGGATTTCGCAAAACAACCATTAAAGGTCTTTTCAGTCCCGGTTCATTTCTCCACCTTATATCCAGCTTCAACCGCCATCCTTCTTCAGGAACAAAGCTGTATTCCTGATTCCCGAACTGATCCAGGTCGGCAGACTGAAATATAATCCCGGGCTCCATCGGTACAGGAACTTCCGGGAAAGCACCGAAGGTTTTCTCCGACAGAAAATCCTTGACCGATGCAGAAAAATCATTCAATCCCTTTTCATCTGTTATTATGGGGATTCCTGCCCCTTTGACAAATGAATCCTGTATGGTAGTAGTCCTGTCATCATCGGGAATGCCTTCTGAATAAACCTGCAGTTCCTCATTGGATAATAAAGCATCCGGTGAATCATCATAATCCCCGATCTCATCCGGGTCAGCCTCATTCCCCATCAGGTTCTCCACAAAAAATGCAAATAACCTCTTCCTGGATTCCGGTACTGCAGCATGTCCTCCCGCATATTCCACTAACTGAATTTTTTCAGTCGCTCCATATAAACTATAGAGAAGGCTGAGGTCATTATATATCTTCCGTACTCCGTCGATTGGATTCAGGTTATCAGCATTTCCCTGTATAATAAGTAAAGGTTTAGGCGCAAACAGTGCACCTATGTCCTGTATATCCCGGCGGAATGTATTTATGGGTACCATACAATCGCAATGCCTGTCAATTGACCGGGTAGTAATATTGTCTTTCAGGGTTGATCCGCCGGCTACCGGTGCCGCTACTTTTACACGAGGGTCGGCAGCTGCAATAAACCAGCTCTGGGCCCCTCCACCTGACCGGCCTGTTACACCTATTTTCCCTGCATTCACCTCTGGTCGCGTTGATAACAGATCAATACCGCGTAAAGCATTCCAGAGCTCAACACCAGCTGGAGTGTATCCGCGGCTGTACCAGTTGAACCATCCCTTGCTGTAACAACCGTAATGTTCCCCCCGCACTTCACCCAGCTGAATGGTCTCAATGATCAGGCAGACAAATCCCAGCCGGGCAAATTTTGCGGGATACGCCTGGTAGTATGCTTTCTGGTCAGGAGAATGGCCGCATACATACAGGATGGCCGGCATGGATCCTTTGATGTCATCCGGAATATACAAATTGGCCGGCACATATAATCCGGGCAGGGATTCATAATACAGCTTCTCGATGTGGTATCCATCTCTCTGAATAACACCTGTAATTTTTACATTCAGGTCAGGCCTGTTGCCTTGTAAAGGCATATTTTCCAGTCCCATACTTTCAATGAACTCATTGTAGCGTTGCGCTTTATTATTTTCCCAATCTTCTTTCGAGCTTATACCTGAAAGGGCCTGCTCAGAAATCCGGCCAGCCTCCTGAACAAGATAATAACGAATGTTGTTAGACGCCTGGGAAAATCCAGGCTGGATCGTAATAATAAAATAAAGAGCAGATATCAGAAATGACTTAAAATGAAACTTGATGAATAATTGCATTATAAACAGGATAATAGTGAGAGAGGCAAATTAATATTCTATTATCATTTTACCAATTTTTCCCAGAATAGACACACGGAATCATTTTTTCATTTTATAAAAATCTACGTGCTCCGGAATAGAATAAAAAAACGCTCAGCCCCATCAGTAAATGACCGATGCTGTTAGGATTGATCCATTGGTTGTAGCCCAATTTTAAAAGGAATATCAAACCAGCCAGGATCATAATGGAAACAGCAGCTATGAAAAGCAGGTGACCTTGATTTTTTAATTCGTACCAACCATAAATAGTAAGGAATATCACAATGCCGAATAGATTAAAAGCTATTTGAAGAACAACATAGATAAAATCAATGGTAATGGTTACCATAATCCCGGTAATGAGAAAGGCTATAATATTTAACAATACAAACAGGTATACGAGCCTGGGATGAATTATTTTCCTGACAATCTCAAGAGTCGCCAGTACGAGAAACGAAGTGGCTGCCATGCTTATCAGCCATCCGGGTAATTGCCATACTGGTTGGAGCCAGTAAAGAAATGCATGGCCCAACAATCCGCCCAGCATTGTTCCTGATCCCAGCCCCAGTAAAAAAAAGCAGAAGAAGGTTCTTCCTTTTGAAGGTCGGTAATCTTTGATCAATCGTATGAATGAGTAAATGCAGATACCTGCAACTACTAAATCGGTAATTGTAGTCACTGGTTCATCAATCCGAATACCAGCAAAAAAGATATAGGGTTCATCATTCATTGTTCTTCGTTCTTTGTTCTTCGTTCATTTCTAAATTCATAATTCGTTATTCATTATTCACAGAGTCCAAGGCCAAATAACGCAAAATCATATTTAACCGGATCATCCGGATCCAGGTTTTTAAGCACTGCTGTTAATTCTTCCACAGCTTTCCAATCATTTTGATTCCTTTGTAATAGCCCCAGTTTTCTTGCTACGGTACCCGTATGTACATCCAGCGGGATAAAAAGGTCAGCCGGATTAATATTCTCCCATATTCCAAAGTCAACACCCCTGCCATCCCTGCGAACCATCCACCTGAGAAACATATTCAGCCTCTTCCCTGATGCATTTCCTGCCACATCTGCTATGTGTTTTTTTGTTCTTCCGGGATGGGGCAGATCAAAAAACACTCGCCGGAATTCCACCAGGGCTGCTTTTACTCCACCACCCCGTGAATACGCATTCTCAATAATTGTTTGCAAACCACCTTTATTTAAATATATGTTTTTCAGTGATTTAACAAAGAATTTGCAGTCTTCAGATTGAAATGTGCGATGGACAAAACCATTAAAAACATCTAAATCTGCCTCTGTTGCATGAGTAATAAAATCGATCGGATCGTTGTCTAATCTTTGAATAAGGTCTGATGCATTTTTAATGATAGTACCCCGTTGTCCCCAGGATATAGTGGCTGTCAGAAATCCGGCTATTTCGATATTTTCCTTCTGACTGAACCGATGGGGCACCCGGATCGGGTCGTCATGAATAAAGGCCGGAGAGTTATACTGATCTGCTTTTTCATCGAGCAGCCTTACGATGTAGTCAGATATACGATTTACTGAAGTCATAATAATAAGCCAGGGGTGGTGGTTTTTGGTTTTTGGTTCCCAGGTCTCTCCCGCACTCCTTACCCTGATCTCACACCCCCGGATCACCGTTCACCGATAACCGTTCCGTCTTTTAACTGTATCATCCTGTCTGACATGCCCGCCAATTCTTTATCGTGGGTTACGATTACAAAAGTCTGCCGGAAATTTTCGCGCAGTTTAAAAAACAATTCATGAAGTTCTTTCTTGTTCTTACTGTCGAGGTTACCAGATGGTTCATCGGCTAAAATAACGGATGGTCCGTTTATAAGTGCCCGAGCCACTGCCACACGTTGCTGTTCTCCGCCGGAAAGTTCAGATGGTTTATGATCAAGCCGGTCTTTTAAGCCTAAAAAATCAAGAATTTCGGCAGCTTTGGACTCAGCCTCCTGGCGCTGGGTTTTTGCAATATATCCTGGAATACAAACATTCTCAAAGGCTGTGAACTCCGGAAGCAGGTGGTGAAATTGAAAAACAAAACCTATGGACCGGTTCCGAAATTTTGCCATCTGTTTCTCTTTCATAGAGTCTATGTCAACTCCATCAATTATGATCGTTCCGGCATCCTTTTTCATCAGTGTGCCCAAGATCTGTAACAGGGTGGTTTTTCCAGCTCCGCTGGCACCTACCACGGCCACTATCTCACCCTTGTTAATTTCAAAGGAAATTCCCTTTAACACTTGCAAATCACCGAAGGCCTTATGAATATTTACGGCTTTAATCATTTACCAAAATTAATCGTTTTAATACAAAAAATCTAAACCATATTAAGCGGTGCAAATTACGAGGTATGAGTTGCGAGGAGTTGCAATGAAACATCGACACCTCGTAACCAGTAACTCGTATCTCGCAACTTCTTCAGTTAATCCTTTCCATTATCAGGTACAGATATACCAGGTATGCTAAAAACATGATAAATCCTTTCCATCTCGACAGCATCAATTTTCCAGGAATAATCAACATTACAAACAACAATAATGCGATACCAAGCATATAATAAAGATCAAACCGGACGGCCAGCGGATTTACCGGAATGGGCCTTATCAGTGCGGTTATGCCCAGTACAAAACCAACATTAAAAAGGTTTGAACCAATGATATTCCCAATCGAAATATCCGCTTCTTTATTTATTGCTGCAATTACAGAAGTGGTTAGTTCGGGGATACTGGTACCCAGTGCGATCAATGAAACTGAAATCACCCGTTCACTCATCCCGAAATCAGTAGCGATAATAATGGCATTATCAACAAGTAGGTTGGCTCCTAAAGCCAGACCTGCAGAACAAAGAATAATCAGAAAAAAGGCTAACAGGAGATTCATCTGCTGTGACTCTTTTACCAGCTCCATTTTTATCTTCCCCTTTTTTCCAAAATAGATGTATAAAAGAACCACTGCCACAGTAAACACCAGCAGAACGATGGCTTCTGCCCCATCCAGTTCATTATTCTGAAGAAACCAGTAAAGGAGCAAAGATATTCCAAACATCACCGGCCAGTCAAACCTCAGGGTAAATGGCTTCACAATAACCGGGTATACCATGGAGGCGACTGCCAGCACCAGGGCAATATTGGAAATATTCGAACCTATTATATTGTAAATGGCCACATCGGGATGACCTTTCAGGGAAGCACTCACACTTACCAGCAATTCCGGAGTACTGGTCCCGAGTGCAACGATTGTAATACCAATTATTATCCGGGGGATTTTGAATCGGTTGGCAATTGATATGCTGCTTTTGACCAGGTATTTCCCGCTGTAGATTAGGATTAAGAAACCGGCAAGAAGCAACAGATATTTCATAGAGTAGTCTGGTGCGCGTTAAAATAAAGGGGCAGATTGTCGATTACCGGGGAATCCCAAGCATGTTAACCCTGTATATCGTCCTTGAATTTCCTGACATCGTCCTTGAGGTCTTTCGTGCTTTCCTTAATATTCTTTTCGATATCTTTCAGCTCTTTACTTATTTCCGGAGAGCTTTCACTAAGTTCTCTTTTTATATCATCTGCGGCTTTTCTGAATTCACGAAGTCCTTTCCCCAATCCACGGGCCATTTCGGGCAATTTTGCTGAACCGAAAAGTAACAGCACTACAAGGGCGATTATAACAATCTCCTGTCCGCTTATAAATAGTAAATGACCCATGAAAACCGTTTAATTTGTCCCTGCAAATATAAACTAAAAATGATTTTAATCATCCATTAAGATCTTTTCTTCCCTCGCAACAGGATGGTTGTTCCAGACCTCAGGATAGTATCATATACTACTGGAGTAGCTATAAACAATGATGAATATGTTCCAACGACCACACCTATAAGCAGGGCAAAAGTAAATCCCCTGATCACCTCACCTCCAAAAATGAAAATGGCCAGCAAGACAAAGAATGTACTTAATGATGTACTGAAGGTCCTGCTGAGTGTACTGTTCAAAGCAAGATTAACGATCTCGGCCCTATCGCGTTTTTTGTAGATCCCAACATATTCCCTTATCCTGTCGAATACAACCACGGTATCATTGATTGAATAACCTACCACCGTGAGTATAGCAGCAATAAATGCCTGGTCAATCTCCAGTGAGAATGGCATGATTCCATAAAAGACGGAGAAAATACCCAGTGTGATCAAGACATCATGGATGAGGGCAACAACCGCACCTAGGCCGAATTGCCAGTTTCTGAAACGTACCAGGATATAGATAAAGATCACAACCAGGGCAAATAGGATGGCCCATACAGCCTGTACCTTAATATCGTCTGCGATGGTTGGCCCCACCTTTTGGGAACTCTGCCTGTAGTCATTCATGAAGGTCTCAAAATTTACCTGGTCCCCAAGATAAGGTTTAAGTCCCTGGTAAAGCAGCTGTTCAATTTCATCATCGACCTCGGCAGCATCCTCCGCAATCTTAAATTTAGTGGTAACCCTTATCTGGTTTTCAGAACCGAATGTGATTACCTGTGGTGTTTCACCGAAGACCGTTTCAAGACTGGCCTGAATATCCTGGGTATTTACGGGCTCAGTGAACCTTACTACATAGGTTCGTCCACCAGTAAAATCTACCCCCTGGTTCAATCCCCGTGTAAAGAGAGAAAAAATCCCCAGAGCTACAACAGCACCTGATATTATGTAAAATGTCCTGCGTTTAGACAGGAACTGGATATTGACATCCTTGAAGAAGTTTTCTGATATTCTTGTTGCGAAAGTAAGCCGCATGTTTTTGTTTAGCATCCGCTCATAGATGAGCCTGGTAATAAAAATGGCAGAGAAAAGGGAGGTCAGGATACCAATGACCAGCGTAGTAGCGAAACCTTTGATCGGACCTGTTCCGAATACCAGTAAAATGATACCTGTCAATAAAGTGGTCACGTTGGCATCGATGATGGCTGACTGGGCATTTTTATATCCGTCCTTTATGGCCATCTTCATCCCCTTTCCGGCTGCAATCTCTTCCCGGATCCTCTCGTAAATCAGAACGTTTGCATCGACCGACATACCTATTGTCAGCACGATACCTGCGATACCCGGGAGGGTTAAAACAGCTCCCAGAGAAGCCAGCACACCAATCAGGAAAAACATGTTTGCCAACAGGGCAAAGTCCGCAACCAGCCCGGCTCTCCGGCTGTAATAGAAAACCATATACAACATAACCACCAGGAAGGCAATCAGGAAGGAGTTCAGTCCGGAGCGGATGGCCTCGTGTCCAAGTGACGGGCCAACAATAGCTTCCTGGATTATCCTTGCCGGAGCAGGTAATTTACCCGACTTTAAAACGTTTGTGAGGTCTTCAGCATCAGCATATGTAAAATTACCACTGATTGTTGAACGGCCATTTGGGATTTCTTCGCTTACTGTTGGTGCAGAAGCAACATAGCCGTCAAGAACAACTGCAATAGCTTTATTAACATTTTCACGGGTCAGCCGTTGCCATACCTGTGCACCTTCACTGTTCATTCCCATGGTTACCCTGGCTGAACCGGATGACTGGTCAAAATCAACCGATGCACTGGTAACCGATTCACCACCCAGTGGCGGACGGCCGTCACGACCAGTGACCCGGATGGCATAAAGAACAAAGTAGTTCTCTGCATCATCAAAAGGAGCCATATCCCAGAGAAAACGAACGTCACGTGGGAAGAGTGCCCGTACCTGGGGAAGCCTTAAATAACGGTTAACTGTTCCTGTATCCCTGTAATGGGCAAACCCAATCCCGGCACCAGGAACGAACTGGCCCTGCTGGGTTACATTTGGTTGTAAAATCCCAAGCAATGGGTTTTCTTTAATAAATTGATCGAGGCTAAGATTAGCTGTAGTATCACCCAGCAGTTCTTCGGATTCCAGTTGATCAAGAAGGCTTACTTCCTGATTTGCAGTATCTTCAGTCAGGCCCTGTTCAGAAGGAGTTGCCGTTTCAGACAGGGCATCCAGAAGAGGATTGCCTTCAGCATCAGACGATTCTGTTGCCTCTTTTTCTGTATCACTTTGTGTATCTGCCTCCATTTCTTCATGGGCATCAAGGATTTCTTTTATCTTGGTATTGGCTTCCTGAAGGTATGGGAAAATCTCAGAATTGTCGTAAGTCTCCCAGAATTCAAGGCTGGCAGTTCCCTGCAATAGTTTCCTTACCCGCTCCTGTTCCTTCACACCAGGTAATTCAACCAGTATACGTCCCGTGGTTTCCAGCATCTGGATATTTGGTTGTACAACCCCGAAACGGTCGATCCTGTTCCTTAAAACATTAAAGGCATTGGCCATAGCCCCATCAGTCTCGGCCCTGATAACCCTTAACACATCCTCGTTGGAGGAGTTATAATCAATCCTGTCCCTCAATTCACGCGTGGCAAATATGGCTGCCATTTTTCCGCCCGGATCAATGTCTTCAAAGGCCCTTCCGAACAATGTTATAAAATCTTCCTGGCTCTGTGTCTGGTATTGCTGAGCCAGTGCCAGTGCCCTGTTGAACGTGGTGTCTGTACTATAATCTGATAAACTCC
>CAYZEZ010000086.1:0-929 GCA_964477295.1 uncultured Bacteroides sp.
GTTACCTCGTATTGCAGCCAGTGAATGATCGGATCGTTGTGCCGTTCGCCAAAACAAACTACATCGGCCTCAGCAAGATCTTTCATCATCTTTTCGAATTTCACCTCTTTTCCCTCTGAATTAAAAATCCGGTAGGCAGGTTTGTCCGACTTGAATGACATCCCAAGAATTGCAACGGTTAGTAAAACAATAATCTGATTTTTCATATTTCCATATTTAAATGATTCGCAAAGTTAATAGTATTTGGGATCGGAAGGTTTAAATCTGCGATTTAAATAAATTACTATATTTGGATAAACCATTAAACCACAACCAATGGAAATTACCAGAACTTTTGACATCCTCGAACTCTATAAGGAAAAATTCATCAAAGATGATGTCCTCGCCGGAAAAGAGAAAGGCGTATGGGTAAAATATTCCTCTGAACAATATGTCGACATTGCAACCCACCTGAGTTACGGGCTGATTGCCTATGGACTGAAAAAAGGAGAAGTGGTAGCCACCATTTCCAACAGCCGGCCGGAATGGAATTTTATGGACATGGCCATTACCCAGTCAGGCATGATTCATCTTCCCATCTACCCGACCATCAGTGTGGAGGAATATGAATATATCCTTAACCATGCAGAGCCAACCCTGGTGGTTGTTTCTGACCTTGCACTTTTAGATAAGATCAGTCCCATCTGTGAAAAGATAAATAGTGTTAAAGATATCTTTACCTATAATGAGGTGGAAGGTACAAGGAACTGGAAGGAATTATTAGAGTTGGGAAGGCAAAACGCTGAAAATGTTAAGGATGAACTGGAGAAAATCAAGGCTTCGATCAAACCCGATGACCTGGTCACGCTAATATACACATCCGGTACAACAGGATTTCCCAAAGGGGTGATGCTGTCACATAATAACCTGATGTCAAATGTAAAATCTAC
>CAYZEZ010000086.1:939-16615 GCA_964477295.1 uncultured Bacteroides sp.
ACTATCGGGGTGCATACAATGGACCACCGGCATAAGTCGTTATCATTCCTCCCATTAAGCCATGTGTATGAACGCATGCTGAATTACCATTTCCAGTATAAAGGAATCAGTATCTACTACGCTGAGAATATGGGAACCATTAAGGAAAATGCGATGGAAATAAAACCACATATTTTTTCTTCTGTACCCAGGCTTCTGGAGCGTGTTTATGACAAGATAATAGGTACAGGCAAGGACCTGCCAGGAATTAAAAAGAGCATCTTTTTCTGGGCAGTCAATCTCGGGTTGAGATATGAGCTAAACAATAAAAACGGCGCATTTTACAGCAGAAAGCTTAAACTGGCCAGAAAACTCATTTTCTCAAAATGGAAAGAGGCACTTGGCGGAAATATTAAAATCATCGTTTCAGGAAGCGCTTCCCTTGCGGAAAGGCTGGCAAGGATCTTCTGGGCTGCAGATATCAGGGTGCTCGAAGGGTATGGTTTAACAGAAACATCTCCGGTGATTGCAGTTAATGACGAAGTAAAAAACGAGATCATGTTCGGTACCGTCGGTCCTGTAATAGAAGGAGTCGAGGTAAAAATTGCAGAGGATGGCGAAATTCTTTGCAAAGGACCAAATGTCATGCTGGGTTATTACAAACAACCAGAACTGACAGCTGAAGTGATTGATAGGGACGGGTGGTTCCACACGGGTGATATCGGGGTAATGGTAGATGGGAAGTACTTAAAGATTACTGACCGGAAAAAGGAGATATTTAAATTGTCAAGCGGAAAATACATCGCACCTCAGGTGATCGAAATAAAACTGAAAGAATCTTTTTTCATTGAACAGGCCATGGTAATCGGCGAAAATGAAAAATTTGCCAGTGCACTTATCTCTCCGAATTTTACATTCCTTCACGAGTGGGCATCAAGGCACGACATCAAGTATCGCGACAACGTTGAACTAATCAACATGAAAGAAGTGCAGGCAAGGTTCCAGAAAGAGGTAAACGAGATAAACAACAAACTCGGGGACCACGAAAAAATCAAACGGATCAGGCTGGTGCAGGAAGAGTGGTCACCTCAAACCGGGGAAATGTCACCTACACTCAAACTTAAGCGAAAGGTTTTGTATGATAAATATGACCCGGTTGTAAAAGAAATCTATGCTGCAGGAAAAAACTGATAGTCATCCTGAACTCAGGTCATCCCGAATTCAGTTCGGGATCTCCCTTTCAGATAAATCAGATCCTGAACCGAGTTCAGGATGACTTGGCATTTTGGATACCACCCTGTCTGAAAGAATTAGCGGCTTTCCCTTATAAGCCAGAGGCCGAAAAAGGTTAGCAGACCATTCAGTATCAATAACTCAAATCCAAATTTGTACCCATTCAGCCATTGTTCTGAGTGGGTGCTTATTATATAGCAAATAACAGGCGACAGTACGGCGATCACCGGAACCCATTTGTCGCGCACTGCATACCTGGTAAATAATCCGAAGCTGTATAATCCGAGCAATGGTCCGTAGGTATAACCGGCAACAGTAAAAACCGCATCGATCACCGACCGGTCGTTGATGGCCCTGAACAACAGGATCACTATAATCAATGCCACCGAAATCAATATATGCACCCGTTTCCTGATGAATGCAATCTCGCCCTCCGACTTCCCTTTAAGATTAATAATATCCACCGTAAAAGAAGTGGTCAGTGATGTCAGTGCGCTATCCGCACTGGAATATGCTGCAGCGACCAACCCGATTATAAAAAAAAGTGTGACGACAGGCCACAAATAGCCCTGGGTTGCAATCAGGGGAAAAAGGTCATCGGATTGCTCCGGAAGCGCAATCCCTTTTGTCCCGGCATAAATAAACAACAAGGCACCGAGTGAAAGGAAAATAATATTCACCGGAACCAGTGAAATGCTCATCCAGTACATATTCTTTTTGGCCTCTTTCAGGTTGCGGCACGACAGGTTTTTCTGCATCATGTCCTGGTCGAGACCGGTCATTACAACAGCGATGAATGCCCCTGAAAAAAACTGCTTCAGGAAATGCCTGCTGTCACGCCATTCATCAAAGAAAAACACCCTGGAATATTCGCTTTCCCTGATAGTCTGAACAACCCCGGCGAAATCGAGCCCGAGGGACCTTGCGATAAAAACGATGGTAATAACCACAGCCACCAGCATGAAAGTAGTCTGTAAAGTATCGGTCCAGATGATGGTCCGGATCCCTCCCCTGAAAGTATACAGCCAGATCAACAGGATGGTTGCGACCACACTGATCCAGAATGGGATCCCCCAGTGGCTGAAAATGCTCAGGTGCAAAACGCTGGCAACGAGGAATAATCTGAAAGAAGCCCCGATCATCCGCGACAGCAGAAAAAAGGAAGCACCGGTTTTGTAAGACCAGAACCCGAACCTCCCCTCCAGGTAGGTATATATGGATGTCAGGTTCAACCTGTAATACAACGGTAATAAAATGTTGGCTATCAGGAAATAACCGAGCAGATATCCGAGCACCATCTGCATGTAGGAAAACTGGCTATCCCCCACCCAACCGGGAATGGAAATAAAAGTCACCCCGGAAAGGGATGCGCCGATCATTCCGTAAGCCACGATATACCATGGAGATCTCCTGTTACCCAGAAAAAAGGCTTCATTATCCGCTTTTCTGCCTGTCAGGTATGAGATGAGAAGGATAATGAGGAAATATCCCAGAATTATGGTGAGTACAGCTATAGCCGACATCTCATAAGGTTTTTAAGATCTGCAAGGTTAATAAAAACAATTAAAAGAAAAAATTGGTAATCAGGGTATTTGATCGTATTTTTGCTGCCCTGAACTAAAAAATACAATGCACCAGTATCCTTCAAGACTATTGGAACAAGCGGTCAGGGAGTTTGCCAAGCTGCCGGGTATAGGTAACAAAACGGCTCTCCGGCTGGTTCTTCACCTGCTGAAGCAGGAACAGGAGGATGTGAATATATTTGGCAATGCACTCATTGAGCTGCGCAGCCAGATCAAGCATTGCAATGTGTGCAGGAATATATCAGATACTGAGACCTGCCAGATCTGTGCCAATCCTTCCAGGGATCACGCAGTCATATGCGTGGTCGAGAATATCCGCGACGTAATGTCGATTGAAAACACCAACCAGTACCTGGGTGTTTACCATGTGCTGGGCGGTATCATATCTCCAATGGATGGTATAGGTCCGGGCGATCTTTTCATCGATTCCCTGGAAACCCGCGTTTCAGAAGGTGATATCAAAGAAGTGATCCTGGCGCTGAGCACCACCATGGAGGGTGACACCACCAATTTTTACATTTACAAAAAGCTGAACTCCTTTGATGTTAATATAACCACCCTGGCAAGAGGGCTTGCCATCGGCGATGAACTTGAATATACCGATGAGATCACCCTGGGCCGTTCACTGGTGAACAGGACTCCATTTACAACTACACTAAAGGAACGAAAACAGGATGCAGAGTAAGCTCTGCATAAACACCGGCGCATCCCATATCCTTTTTTATTCAATTAATATTTTAACCAATTAATATTTTCACGATGGAACAGATTAATGATCAATACGTAATCAATGGCATTCCCGTACTTGATCTGATAGCAAAGTATGGCTCACCCCTGTATATTTATGATACTTCAAAGATTCAGACACAATATAACAGGCTGCTAAAGGCCTTTAAGAAGTCAGATATCAGGATATATTATGCATGCAAAGCACTGACTAACATTAATATACTGAAGTTTTTCAAAAAGCTGGGATCTGGCATTGATGCGGTTTCAATCCAGGAGGTTAAGTTGTCGCTGCAGGCGGGTTTCGATCCGCGGGATATCCTCTTCACACCAAACTGTGTTTCCCTCGAAGAGATCGACACGGCAGTGGAACTTGGCGTTCGCATTAACATCGACAATATTTCTATCCTTGAGCAATTCGGCCATAAATATGGCGAAACCATCCCTGTAAGCATTCGGATCAATCCGCATATCCTGGCCGGGGCAAATCACAAGATCTCCACCGGGCACATCGACTCCAAGTTTGGTATCTCTATTTACCAGATGCCCCATGTAGTACGTGTGATTGAGACCAATAACATGATTATCAACGGCATACATATGCATACCGGATCAGACATTCTCGATATAGAAGTATTTCTGAGGGGGGTTGATATCTTGTTTGAAACGGCTAAAAACTTTCCCGATCTTGAATTTATTGATGTGGGAAGTGGTTTCAAGGTCGCTTACCGGCCCAACGATATTGCCACAGACATTGAAGAACTGGGGAAGAATCTTTCCGGGCGTTTTAACAAATTCTGCGATGAGGTGGGGAAAAAACTTACCCTCATTTTTGAACCCGGAAAATTCCTCGTCAGCGAAGCAGGTTATTTCATCGCCCGCACCAATGTAGTCAAGCAAACCACGGCAACTGTTTTCGCGGGACTCGATACCGGCATGAACCACCTGATCCGGCCGATGTTTTATGATGCGTATCACGAAATAATCAATGTATCAAAAACATCGGGTAATACAAGGATATACACCGTAGTCGGATATATCTGTGAAACCGATACGTTCGGATGGAACCGGAAGATCACCGAAGTGGCCGAAGGCGATTACCTTGCCTTCCTGAATACCGGGGCCTACTGTTTTGCCATGTCGTCGAATTATAACTCAAGGTACCGCCCTGCGGAGGTTATGATCCACAATAAAAATGATTACCTGATTAGGAAACGTGAGGAGCAGGATGACCTTACCAGGAACCAGTTGATACACGAGGATCTGTTTTAAGGATCGGATAAGGTGGCGGTTCGTTATAATTTCCTAAATTCGTTTTCGTTATTAATTGATTACCCGGGTAAATAAATGTTAAAAAGATCCCGATCCCGCCGTGCCCCCCCGGGCACTCGGGGGGGAGTACTCGTTTCAGGATCTCTGCCCGGCAACTCTTTTAAGCTCATGGACCTGTCAATTGTAATAGTTAATTACAATGTAAAGTATTTCCTCGAGCAATGCCTGCTTTCGGTCAGAAAGGCCATTATCAAGCTCGATGCCGAGATATTTGTCGTCGATAATAACTCTGTGGACGGGTCTTGTGCCATGATCAGGGAAAAATTCCCTGAAGTCAGGCTGATCGAAAACGACACCAACCTTGGATTTTCTAAAGCGAACAACCAGGCGATAAAAGAGGCACAGGGTGAATTTATTCTATTGCTAAATCCCGATACTGTCATTGAGGAGGACACGCTGGACAAGTGTATCGGTTACATCAGGGACCACCCCGAAACAGGCGGCCTGACCGTTAAAATGATAGATGGGAATGGGAATTTCCTTCCCGAATCAAAAAGGTCGTTACCCACACCCCGCGTAGCCTTTTACAAGATCTTCGGCCTTTCGAGGCTCTTCCCTCGATCCAGGATTTTCTCAAAATATCACCTGGGATATCTCGATCAGGATGAGGTTAATGAGATCGAGATCCTTCCGGGCGCTTTTATGATGATCAGGAAAGCAGCCATTGAAAAAGTCGGTTTGCTCGATGAAACATTCTTTATGTATGGCGAAGACATCGACTTTTCATACCGGCTGATTAAAGCAGGCTATAAAAATATCTACTTTCCCGGGGCGACAATTATTCATTATAAAGGAGAGAGCACGAAAAAAGGGAGCCTCAACTATGTCCTTACCTTTTATAATGCCATGATCATCTTTGCCAGGAAGCACTTCTCGGTAAAAATGGCTAAAAGCTATTCGCTGCTGATCCATCTGGCCATCTACTTTCGCGCTTCCCTTGCCCTGCTTCGCAGGTTTGTAAAAAATTTCGCCTTCCCCATTACAGAAGCGATCCTCTTTTTCTTTGGATTTGTCATCCTGAAACCTGTCTGGGAAAGTTATAAATTTCCCGGAGGAGGCGGGTATCCCGACGAATATATGTTCTTTGTGGTTCCGGGGTATATCCTGATCTGGTTGCTATCTATCTATCTTTCAGGTGGTTATGACAAACCGGTGAAATTAATGGCAGTTTTCAGGGGACTGTCGATCGGAACCATCATTATCCTTGTTATTTATGCCCTTCTGCCGGAACACCTGAGATACTCCAGGGCACTGCTTTTGATGGGTACAGGCTGGGCTTTGCTTTCGAGTATACTTATACGACTGCTGTTTCAACTGTTAAGGATCCCGGGGTATGAGCTGGATACTACACGCAAGAAGAGGATCATCATCGTTGGCAAGCCCGACGAAGCGGACAGGGTGAAGAATGTACTCCGGGAAACCGACATAAAAGCAGATATTATAGGCTATGTCAACCCTGGTGCGGGACACGATAAGCAGTTCCTTGGGGACCTGGACCAGTTGCTGGAGGTGATCAAAATAAATAAAATCGATGAGATCATATTCTGTTCAAGAGACCTCACATCCCAGGAAATAATTCATAAAATGATGACCTTCACCGATATCCGGGTGAACTTTAAGATTGCACCACAGGAAAGCCTGGCAATTATCGGAAGCAGCTCAATTAATACGGCAGGTGACCTGTACCTGATTGAAATGGATTCGATCAATAAGAGTGCAAACAGGCGGAATAAGCGGGTATTTGATCTCATTACCTCTTTGCTCCTGATGGCATGCTGGCCCGTCCTGGTGATTTTTGTTAAGAATCCCGGACAGGCACTCCTGAATATGGGTAAGGTTTTTTTGGGCACCTGCACATGGGTTGGTTATCAGCCACTTCCAAAGGCTGACTTTATGAACTTGCCGGTTGTAAAGCCATGTATTCTGACCCCTCTGGATAAACTCAGGAACAAAGCATTGCCTGAGGAAACCATCGAGAGATTGAATGTGATGTATGTTAAAAACTATAAATTATTTGTCGACCTGGAGATATTGGTAAAAGGAATAGGTTATATTGGCAGGAAACCTGAGAAGAAGTGACGCACGAATATCAGTTACCGACGGATAAAGGGGCTAAAGCCCCACATTCTTTTGGGCTATAACTTAATTCGTCAGCTAAGCTGACGGCAATTAATTCATCATGATTGAGATACCTCTTCCGGCCATGGGTGCAGGAATTATAGAAGCCGAGATCACACGTTGGCTGGTAAAAGAAGGCGATCAGGTGAATATCGATGATCCGCTGTTGGAGATAGCCACCGATAAGGTGGATTCTGAGGTGGCCTCTCCGGCCGATGGAATCCTTCATAAGATCCTGCTCGAAGAAGGTGATGTAGCTAAGGTTGGCCAGGTAGTGGCCATGATCAGAACTGAAGATGAAACCGGACAGGGTGAAATGGCCGGTGCTGACCAGGCAGGTCAGACTGGAATTACAGCCGATGGAGGTGAGACAGGCCAGGCAGGTATGGAGAAAGAATTTCCTGCCGAAACGGACCAAATTCCACATTCCAAACTCCAAGCTCCACATTCCACATTTCTTCCCGGTCAGGTATTTCTCTCTCCACAGGTTAAAAAAACGATAAGGGAAAACCAGATATCTCAAACTGAGATCCGGACTATCGCGGGGACCGGTAAAAATGGCAGGATAACCCACCGTGACCTGATGGAATATATCTCAAAAAGAAGAACAGTCCGGCATGATGAAAGACAGGCCGGACCAGTGACCGAAGATCGGGTTGAGCCTCCTGAAAGCACTGCTGTTAACATATCCCGTGAAATGATATATGGCGACAGGAACAATGAAGTAACCGAAATGGACCGGATGAGGCGGCTGATTGCGGATCATATGGTTTACTCCGCAAAGGTATCCCCCCATGTTACTTCATTTGTGGAGGCCGATGTTACCAACCTGGTTGTCTGGAGAGAAAAAGTGAAAGTTTCTTACCTTGAAAAATACAACCAGAAACTTACCTATACTCCACTGTTAATTGAGGCCGTGGTTAAGGCAATCAAGGAGTTCCCGGGGATCAATATTTCGCTCGACGGGTATAAAATTATTCATAAAAAACAGATCAATATCGGCATGGCCACAGCGCTTCCTTCAGGAAACCTGATTATTCCGGTCATCAGGGAAGCCAATATGAAAAACCTCCATACACTGGTTTCAACTGTGAATGACCTGGCCGGAAGAGCACGCGAAAAAAAACTCAAACCTGCTGAAATCAAGGGAAGTACCTTTTCAATTACCAATCTTGGACAGTTTGGGAACATTAGCGGAACGCCAATCATCAATCAACCCGAAGTGGCCATACTTGCCGTTGGCGCTATCCGGAAAATTCCGGCGGTCGTGGCATCACCCGGTGGAGATGGAATTGGGATAAGAAACAGGGTGATCCTATCCCTGTCCTATGACCACAGGGTGGTGGATGGTGCCCTTGGCGGTTCATTTCTTAAACGGATAGCGGATCATCTTGAAAATGCAGATATCGGGCGGGAAATCTGACAGGAGTGATTTAAAATCAGCTTTTTACATAAATCCTGCCGTCATTTAAAGGCTATCTTATCCATTCGGTCAAATAATTTAAATTCCAATCCTCAGGTTCAGACCTAATGCACAATACTTTCATTATAATTATTAAATTTGTCAGTAAGGCTTTGACAGATATTATCCATGAGACGTACAGTTACCCTTGTTATTATATGTTTTCTTCTTGTTCCGCAGGTTGCCGGACAGTTTGATGAAGCTTACCATGCTGACTGGCTGGAGGGTGAAATGTATTTCCTTTTTGAAGAATACAACGAAGCCCTTCCCTACTACAGGCGCTGCCTGCAGAAAGCACCTAAAAATGACGATATCAACTTTAAGCTTGGCGTATGCTACCTGAACGATCCTTTTCAGAAGGCAACCTCAATTGAATACCTCGAAAAGGCGGTCGGCAATATCAACCCCAGGTACAAGGAAAACAACATCAAGGAAACGGCTGCCCCGCTGGAGGCACTCTTCTATCTGGGCAATGCTTACCGGATTAATAACCAGCTGGATAAAGCCATTGAAACGTATGAAGACTTCAAGGGAAAGGCCGATCCGTCCCTTTTTGACCACAACCTGGTTGACGAACAAATCAAGGCTTGTAACAATGCCAAGGACCTCCAGAGCCGTCCCATTGATTATGATATCGAAAACGTTGGTGATCGCATTAACAGTCGTTTCCCCGATGTGAACCCGGTTGTTTCGGGAGATGAAACCAAGATGGTTTATACACAGGAACAGGCTTTTTATGATGCCCTTTTCTATTCCGAAAAAGTCGATGGTGAATGGTCTTACCCCAGGCTCCTCATGCCGGAACTTGGGATCGATGATGATGCTTACCCCTCGGCCCTCTCTTACGATGGAACCACATTGCTGGTATACCGCAGTGATAATTTCATCGGTGATCTTTACAGCACCAGACTGGTGGATGGATTATGGACGCCACTTAAAAAACTGAACGACAACATCAATACCAAGTATTGGGAATCTCATGCCTGTTTTACCCGGTCGGGTGATTCACTTTATTTTACCAGTAACAGGAAAGGTACGTTGGGCGGACTCGATATCTACTTGAGTACCAAGGTAAATGGAGACTGGGGAAAGCCAGCTAACCTGGGCCCGACCATAAATACTATTTATAACGAAGAAACACCTTTTATGACTTTTGATGGCAAAACACTGTATTTCAGCTCGTATGGTCATTTCAACATGGGGGGATATGATGTATTCTATTCTACCAGACTTAATGATGGTAAATGGTCAAAACCCATTAATGCAGGATATCCGATCAATACAACAGATGATGATTTCTTCTATCAGCCGGTGCAGAATGGTGTTTTTGCTTATTTACCCCGCCTGAGGGATGATGGGTTTGGAAGGACCGATATTTATCGGTTGGAGATATATTCCACAACCCATCCAAGGAAATTCCAGATCCGGGGACTGGTAAATCTGCCTGCGGATGCCCTGATTACCAAGCCAATTACAGTCACTGTTATTGAGCGCTATTCAAAGGATACTGTCACGGTAACATATGCCGATCTGAATTCCGGAACGTTTACTTTTGATGCCCCCTCGGGAGAATATGACCTGGTGATTGAAGGAGATGAGATTGAAAACGCTTCTACTTCCCTTTTTGTTCCGAAAGATTACCTGGAGAAGGAGTTGGAGATGAAATCGGCAATCCTGCTTACACTGGTTAAAAAACTCGACAAGTTTGAGCCCAGGATAGTGGATAATATCAAGATCAGAGACACACTCATTGTTGTTTCGGCCGACGACCCGATTGAGATACCGATGACCCTGGAAAGAAATACTGAGTTATATGTATCGGTTTACCAGGATACCAACCTGGTAAGGACCGATAGCTTTCAGATCGACAGAAGAAGGTTCACCTACACCTTTGTGCCCCTTCCCGGGAAAAACATCTTAAAGCTCAAAATGGTTGACAGTGATGGAAACCTGAGTTTTAAAAATGTTGTGGTCATTTATACGCCAGGGAACATCACCGACACACAGGACCTGGCTGAAGAGGACACGCTCAAGCCGGTTACAGATACCGCAATGGTCAGTTCTGAACTTGATCATTTCTATCAGAACCTTATCGATAATGCCGATGGCATGCTGAAGAAGTTTTTAATGGAAATTGATCTTCAGGCAGAGGGCATTGAGTCAGAAGAAGAACTTCTTGAATACCTCAAGGATAAGGCCCTGACGGAGGGATATTCTTCCCAGGATGTATATGACCTGATAATGACTACCATACAATATAAATATATAGATTCCTACATTGATCAATTAATGTATTTGACTGATAATGAGAATATTATTGCTGCGCTCACCGATACAGACCCGAAAGAGAATAACATTACCAGTCTTCAGGAACTGTATAATGGGCTGATGGAAAAATCGGAACAATATGGATTTACAGCTGATGAACTGAATCATTTGTTTTCACAGCTTTCGCAAAGGACAGAATTAATTAATTTACTGCAAAACCTGACTGACCTGGCAGAGGGCGATCTTAAAACTGTTTTGGAGCAACTCGATCCCGGTAAGGAGGGCATTAATAATACGGTTGATCTTATCCAGTACCTACTGGAGAATGCAGAGGACCATGACTATACACAGGAAGATGCCATGTCTCTGCTTTTCGATTACCTTGAAAAGGAAGACCTTTCTGAAATAATGAGAGTTCTCATCAGTACAGCTTCAGGTGAATTACAGGAACTGCTGATCACCATGAACCTTGATCAGCTGGGTATACACTCCCTGGATGAGTTATATGCCTACCTGCTCAACCAGGCCAAATATCATAATTTCACCGAAGCAGATGTAAACGCCTTGTTTATCAACTTACTACATGTCGTTGACAGCAATGAACTGGTCCGCAAAGTGGAGCCTGTCAATTATGAAGGCGACACACGAAAAAGACCGGGCCTGGTTTACTACCTCCTGGGTGCCGGTCTGCTGCTGATTGTCTTCCTTTTCCTTGCTCGCCGGAGAAGGAAGCGTGAGTAGTGCATGCAGGTTTTGGGCTTCATCTGTTTTATCAACATTCTCCTCCAGATAAACTATAGAAGTCTTTTTTTGCGGCTTTAATGGCATTGCTATACCTGTTACACCCTTCACCTTTATACAATTCGTACGATTCACGATTGCCCGGTATGAATAAGGCCACAATCACAGCTCCCCTGACGAATTCGAAATACACACCTCACGACTCACGAATAAATTTGTTATTAATAGGATTTAATTCTTAAATTTGCTATACTACCAACAAAAGTATCACATCAATGAGAAAATCCTTGTCCCTCATTATTATCAGCTTCCTGTTCCTGAATGTAAATTACTCACAGGAATATCAGGAAATATTACGTAATATCTTCCTCGATGCTGAGTTTTTTCTTTTGGAAGAATCCTATGTGGATGCACTGGTAGAATATCAAAAATTATATGACAGGGGATATAATGACAATGCCAATATTAATTACAGGATGGGTATCTGCTACCTGAATATCCCCGGAGAAAAAGATAAATCGCTTCCCTATCTGAAAAAAGCGGTCCAGAATATTACAGAGAGGTATAAGGAAGGGATCTTTTCTGAAACCCGTGCTCCCATTGACTCATGGCTCTATCTTGGAAATGCTTACCGTATTTTAAATGATCTTTCAAATGCTCAGGATTCTTATAAAAAATACCTTGAATTACTCGATGATCCTGATTCAGAGATGGCTCACTATACCAACCAGGAGATCCAGGCTTGCAAAAACGCCAAAGAGGCAGAGAGTAAGCCGGTTTACTATATCAAAGAAAACCAGGGGGAAATCATCAATGGCAGTTACAGTGATTTTAATCCTGCGGTCACATACGATGAAAGTACAATGGTTTACATGACCGGCCTTAAGTTCTATGACGCGATTAAATATACGCACAAAGAAAATGGTAAATGGACAGAACCAATAAATATAACACCGGATATCCAGTCGGACGGGGATCAGTATGTGAATTCCCTTTCTGCAGATGGGAGGGAATTATATCTCAATAAAATGGATGACTTCAACAGCGATATATTCTACAGCCAGTATCAGAACGGGCGGTGGATAAAATCTGCTCCCCTCAATAAAAATATCAACACAAAATATTGGGAATCACATGCATCCATCTCTGCGGATGGAGAGTTTCTCTATTTCACCAGCAACAGGAAAGGCGGTGAGGGAGGTACCGATATTTATTTCTCCACAAAAGATGAAACGGGTGATTGGGGAATTGCTGCCAACCTGGGCACCGGCATTAACACTAAACTGAATGAGGACAATCCCTTCATTTCTGAGGATGGGAAAGTCCTTTATTTCTCATCACAAGGACATCAGAGCATTGGAGGCTATGATATTTTCTTTTCTGTAAGATTACCCGATGGGACATGGACACAACCCAAAAACCTGGGTTATCCCATAAATACTACTGACGATGACCTGTTTTTTATGCCTGTGGGTGGCGGTAAATATGGTTACCAGTCTATTTTTGATGAGGACAGTTATGGCTCCCAGGATATTTACAGGTTCAGTTTGTTTGAGAGCGAAGCAGAATACCAGGCTGCTCTCGGTATAGTTACACCCGAACCCGAACCCGAACCGGTGGTCGAGCCGGAACCTGAACCGGAACAAGAACCTGTACCTGAGCCGGAACCTGAGGTGAAAATTTTTGTGATCAGGGCCATCTTCTTTGATTTCGATAAGAGTGACCTGACAGCTCAGACCAGGATCAAACTCGATGAACTGGCCGAAGTCATGAATTTATATCCCGAACTTGTTGTATTGGTTACCGGGCATACCGATGCAAAAGGATCCGATACCTATAACCTGGCACTATCAAAAAGGAGGGCAAATAGTGCCGTCTCTTACCTGAAGGGAAAAGGCATTGCCTCCGAACAGTTCCAGATCAAAGGTGCCGGCGAAAACCAGCCTGTTGCCATTAACAGCCTGAGCGATGGATCAGATAGTCCCGATGGAAGAAAACTGAACAGGCGGGTTGTATTTAATATCTTACGGCCGCAGCTGCCGCAAATCAAAATTGAGCCCATAGCCGTACCGGATAAACTTAAAATCAGTGACCGGTGAGCAGTGAGTAGTGTGTGTGAGGTATACGAACAGGGTGGTGTTTTTACTCTCACACCCACCCACACCCCCGCTGGCTCCTGCCTTCTGACTTGCAACCTTATACGCTTATCGGTAGTCATTATTATCGTGTGTGTGATACGAAGTTCCAGAAATCCCAACGAAATAAAATGCATATCTTTGTACACAGTATCGCAAAAATGAAACGAATGAATAAATGAAAAAGAAAATTTTCATCCTGTTTCTGCTTTTTGCATTTTCCTTTTCGGCATTTTCTCAGGTGATCTCCGATCCGGAAGAATTGTTTACCGAGGGAGAATTCTTCTTCCTGGCCGAGGACTACAGTGAGGCAATATTCTATTATCTGCAACTGGTTGAGAAGTACCCCGATAATGCCAATTTTAATTACAAGGTGGGATTGACATACCTCCAGATCCCCGGGCAGGAACATTTCGCTATCCCCTATCTTGAAGAAGCCATAACCAGCACAACGCTGAAATACAAGAAACGTTCCTTTAGCGAAACCCGGGCACCCCAGCATGCCTACTTCTACCTTGGGAATGCCTACCGATTTAATAATGAGCTGGATAAGGCCTTGTCAACCTACAATGAATTTGCCACTTCAGAAGATTTTGAAGAGAATTATAACATTGCAATGGTGGAAACTGAGATCAAAGCCTGCGAACGCGCCAAAATTATCAAGGATGTCCCTGTAAAAATCAGATCCACTAAATTGCCGGAACCAATCAATACCAGCACCGATAACTATAACCCGGTGCTCACACCTGACGGACAAACCATGGTATTTGTCACCCAACTGGCCTTTTACGATGCTATCCATCTGACGCACAAGGTAAACGGATACTGGACTGAGCCCGAAGTACTCAATCCGCAGGTAGGATCCGATGGTGATTTGTATCCCACCAGCATTTCAGCAGATGGCACTGAACTGTTCCTGGTAAAGCAGACAGAAAACAACAATGATATCTATGTGAGTAATTTGGGTAAGGATTTCTGGTCGAGAGCAGTACCCCTGAATGAAAATATCAACAGCCGTGATCACGAGACCCATGCCTCGATATCGAGCGACGGGAAAATATTGTATTTCACAAGTGCCAGAAGAGGAGGCTATGGGAAACTTGATATCTACAAGTCACAGCGTGCGGGAGCAAATAACTGGAATGTGCCGGTCAACCTTGGCGGCATTATTAATACAGAATTAAATGAGGAAACACCCTTCATTTCATACGATGGAACAAGGCTGTATTTCAGTTCAGAAGGACATTTTAATATGGGGGGATATGATATTTTCTATGCCGAATTAAACAGCAAAGGATGGAGTGATCCGGTCAATATCGGATACCCGATCAACACTACCGGCAATAACCTTTTTTACTTTCCTGTTGATAAGGACCATGGTTATTATCCGAAGATGTCTGAAGATATTCCCATCATTTCAGATATCTACCTGATCGAAATTCTTCCTCCTGACGAATTATCCATCGGATCACCCGGCCAGTCAATATTCAGGTCAGACTTTACAATGAAAATTATACCTTTAAATAAATCCGACAGCATCGTTATCCAATACAATAAAGAGGAGGATATATTCTCCATTCAAAAACCTGTAAACGAATATATTATCAAGATTGAAAAATAATCCGTTCCGGCTGACCGGTGTGGTTGGTCAAAATCTTTTTCCCGGTTCATATGGTGCCACTCAGAGGTAAAAATATTATTTTAAGAGCATTGGAGCCGGCAGACCTCGAACTGTTGTATCAATGGGAAAATGATACCGAAAACTGGTTCGTCAGCAATACATTTACACCCTATTCCAGGCATGCCTTGCAAGAACTCATCGAAAGCGCTCCGAAAGATATCTTCGAGAATAAACAACTCAGGTTAATGATTGATTTTGTCCCGGGAAATGATAATGAAGGAATTACCGTAGGTGCCATCGACCTGTTCGATTTTAATCCTTTTCACCAGAGGGCAGGTGTGGGAATCCTCGTTGCCAACAAAGATTACCGGGAAAAAGGAATAGCCACTGAAGCACTTTCCATAATGATCAGATATGCTTTTAAGACACTCGGGCTGCATCAGCTCTATTGTTCCATTACTACAAACAATGAGGCCAG
>CAYZEZ010000087.1:0-16409 GCA_964477295.1 uncultured Bacteroides sp.
GAAAAACAAACCAGGGATGACCGCCAATATATTTATCCAGTGTGGTAAGAAATTCAAGAACCGCTTCCATTTGGGAGAATTTTTATATACTAAAGTGAACAAAAATAGCAATATTATTAACAATATAGATGTCCCTTATATTAGCCCGAATGATCTCAGAATTATGATTAACGATTTGCGAAGTGTTGATTACTTATTAATTCTCAAATCGTTAATCGATATTCGTAATTCCTTCAGTGGATCGGCATAATAATTGCTATTTTAGTGTGAACGAATAACATCCGGTATATGAAATATTCGCTAAGGATTGGTTTTGTTGCACTGGTTGGGCTCAGCATTACCTTGGGGGTACTCCATGCCCAGGAACCCTCACTCAATCAGAAAGTTGCACTGGTGATTGGCAATTCAAACTACACCATCAGCCCTTTGTTGAATCCTGCCAACGATGCCCGGGATATAGCTATAGCCCTCAGGCAAAATGGTTTTGAGGTACTGGAATATGAAGACCTGCCCAACCTGGAAGAAATCAAAAAGGCCATCCGGGCGTTTGGCAGCAGGATCCGTAATGGGGGTGTAGGGCTGTTCTATTACGCGGGACATGGAATTCAGGTGAATGGAAAGAACTTCCTTGTCCCAACACTCGCAGAAATATATTCCGAGGAAGAAGTGGAGTATGAAAGTGTTGATGTGGGATTCGTTCTTGCACAAATGGAAAATGCAGGTAACCGGATGAACATAATCATCCTGGATGCCTGCCGGAATAATCCATTTTCACGCAGCTGGCGATCCACCAACCAGGGACTTGCCTTTATCGATGCACCTACCGGTACGCTCATTGCCTATGCCACTGCACCCGGAAAAGTGGCTTCGGATGGGACTGGCGATAATGGACTCTATACCGAGGAATTGTTAAAACAGCTGAAGATAGAGGGGTTAAAAATTGAGGATGTATTCAAGCAGGTCAGGGCTGCCGTGGTGGAACGAAGCGATGGGATGCAAACTCCCTGGGAATCCTCTTCCCTGATCGGTGATTTCTATTTTATTGAACCATCGCTGGCGGAGAGATCAAAGATGCTTACAGAGGAAGATGAAGCCATCCCCGAAGTAGAAATACCTGAAGCAGCGCCTGCAGCTAAAGAGGCTGCGGACGACCTCGAATACAAACAGAAGAAAATGTCGGGAGCCGGGGCAGCTGTTACAGCCAATGCTAAATGGAAAGCATCCAATAATAAATATACCTTTTATCTCAATAACAGGGACATCACCTCAGAAACAGTCAATGCTTCATGCGGTGATCATCTGCTCATATTCCATACACCTGCCTCCAGGTATTACCTTTTTGAAAATTTCTGGGGGTCGCAGGACAATACATTCCATGAAGCTATGGCTCTTCCGAACGATGCCACCACACTGTGGATGTCGCACAACAATAAATACTGGGTTTATCATAACGGAATTGACATTACCAGCAGAACATCCATTGCCTCTTATGATGAGCATAAGGTAATTTATGATCGTACACTCTCCCGGTATTATGCTGTTTATTACTTTGAAAAGTTCTCCAATGGATACCCGGTACCCCTGTATCCTATACATTCTGCCAATGGTACACTATGGAGGTATGATGGCAAATTTTACTTCCTTTATGTTGATGGGGAACAGATCGGATCGCGGACTTACAGCAACTGGAGCGGAAACGATCTGATCGTTTATGATGAGATTGGGACAGCATCCTATTTGCTGCCCGATTTCTATAACTGCAAAGACAACCTGTTAAGGGAAGCTGAAATCATTGGCGATGCAGGCATGATCATGTGGAGCAGAAGCGACAACACTTATTATTTATATCGTAACGGCGAACAATTTGCCGGTATGGAAACAACTGTTGCCGATTTTTGCGGGAATGACCTGCTGGTGTATGAAAAAAATACCCAGCAAACCTACCTGTTACAAGGCTGGACAACCAGCAATGACGGGCAGGTCCGTAATGCAACCATTCTCTTTTCACCATCAGGTGTTTTCTGGCGTCGTTCAGGAAATGATTTCTGGATTTACCGGAATGGTAAGGCCGTCGATTTCAAACTTACCCAGCAATGGAACGGTAATGACATGGAATTGAACGATGCATTCCTGGGTATCACTTATGTGCTGCCCGATTATGCCAACTCGGATGATAATGTGCTGAGGCCGGCGAAGATAAAAAACTAAGTAATCGTCATACTGAGTTTGCCTGCCGCCGGCAGGCAAACTCAGTATGACCAAAAACCTAACTTATGCTTCTACCATTTTCAGGTAATCAATCATCAGGGGAATATCAAATTCCATAATCCCATGCTGTACCAGGTATTTTTTATCCTGTTCAAATACTCCGGTTAGCCATTCGAAATCACCGGCCGACATATTAAGGGCATTCCTGTAATGCTCGATGGCCTCCTTCTTTTCACCCGTGCACCATTCCACATGGCCCAGGTTCACCAGGTCGTTTTTATTTGCTTCCTTCGCGATGACTTTTTTGAAATATTTTTCAGCCTGGTCAAATTTCCCCCGGACAAAAGAACACCAGGCAATGGGACGAAATACCTTGAAGTTTTTTGGGTTGTTGTATTCGACCTTGAAGAAATGCTTCAGGGCACTTTCATAGTCTTCCATATCCATGTAGGTATGTCCGATTGACACCTGGATAAACTGGTTTTCAGGATCCTGGGATTCTACTTCCTCATAATACCGTAGCGCTTTTTCAGGCTCATCGAGTTTCCTGTAGCAAAACGCAATTTTCTTGTTGAGCCATTTTTTGTTCTTATCGAATAATTCTGCCCTGTGATAATATTCAAGTGCCTTTTTGTATTGTTGCAGGTTTTGATAACTGAAAGCAACCTTTTCAAATAATTCGTAATTATCCTCTTCACAGGAAAGGCTTTTATAAATGTTTATCGCCTCCTGGTAATAATCCTTCTCAAAATAAAATTCCGCAATATTGCGCAAAATCTTCTGATCTTCTATTAATATACGGACCAGTTGACTTTCCTCGATCCTGATGTGCGCTTCGAAAATATCTTCAAATTCAGACCGTGTTGGATACAACTTAAAAAACCGGTAGAGGTCCTGCAGGTATTGTGTGTAAATAGTCCGGTCTTTCAAGGTGTCATCCAGCATCTCATCACTCGATGAAAGTTCATTCATTGCCTCCATTTCCATGTTGAACAAATCCATCATCATATTTTTTTGAAGCAGCGGCAAATGCCTGACATTCAGACAGAATGAATATTTGTCAGAGTTACAGAGAACGGATGAGCGCTCCATTCCTTCAACGAAAGTCGACACATCAAATCCCTCATCCTGGCCGGTGAGGGCTTCAGTTATGTTTTCATTCTCCTTATAAAAGGGAAGGAACCAGTTGCTTAACTCATTGAAAAACGGAAATCTTTTAAGCATGGCAAATGCACTCAGAAAAACATCCGATCCTTCCATCTGAAGGGTAGAGAATTCTTCAAGTTTATCGTAGAGTCCCGGGGAGTCTTCAAAAACCGTTTCCCATTCGGGATTTTTTTCATCCATGCCCTTTTCAGACAGAAGCTCTCCCAGATCCAGTTTCTCTTCCAGGGTAGATTTGATTTTCATCATTTCCGGAAAGATCTCTTCCCTGATCTTCTTAGTCACCTTTTCTGTTTCACGTGCTTTCAGGTACTGGATTACAATTGCCTCAACGTTCTTACTGAATTTTTTTTGTTCCCTTACCAGTTTGAATCTCTGTTCTATTTCAGGATAATAAATTAATCTTTTATCGTGGATGAGAAGCGCAAGGATTAGTCCCGTGAGTGACCTTTGCCAGATCTGGTGTTCCCGGGCTTCCAGGAAATCAAACATCAGGTTTACCTTCTCAAGATCAAAGTGACGGATCAGTGATAGGGTAAGTGCACTAACCAGGATAGATTTATCATACCATGACAGGCCCCGGGTATTGATTACCTGTTTTACCATAATGATTTCATTCTCCCTGAATTTATCTGTGAGCCAGATAATCCTGAAGATATTGATTAGATACTTCTTATAGGTATCCATATCAACAGTTGGGGGCCCTTCTGCCCTCTCATTCACATCGGAAAGGATTATATCGATCTCTTTCTGGAACGTCAGGTTATCGATAAGTTTACCCGATTCGGTTGAAATATACTGCGATGACCTTATGATCTCTCCCTTCAACCGGTAATACCCCAGCAAACGCTGACTTAATATGATATCCTCTTTAATGTCATCGGTGAGTTCCAGTATATTCCTCATTAACTTTTTATACACCTTTTCCTTTTCAGGATCATCCGACAGTTCAAATGAATACTTGAGAATATTACGGTAGGTCTCCTTATGGTTTTCGAGATTGTTGGAAAGATCCCTGTTGCTGCACTCTATTACCAGTGAATCCAGGGTGCTAAAGGTCTCTTTGATCCTGTGGTTCGACACATCATCAAATACCTGTTTATAATTCTTTTTCAGATCAGTGTAATTCATTTCCGCTGTATTTGCGGAACAAGTTCCTTCAAAAATCGACCCAATGGATGGAATTCAGCTCTGTTGTAGCCAATTTGTCATGGATAAGGCCCATTCTGAACTTTTTCAGAATCATTTAAATGGCAAGCATAAACAAATCCCGAAACCCTGACCTGCGTTCCCGATCTGCATCGGGACAGGCAGGGCAGGCAAGTTCGGAATGACTTGATGTCAATTCATTGTAAATCTAAGATTCTGAGTTCTGTGCTTCGGGATGACTCAGTTTTGAATACCTAAATCTCTTTCCCCAGCAGGATCTCGTCGATCTGCTTTTTGAACATCAGTTTGGTCTGGTCAACCGATTGAGCTATCCCGGACGACATTAACGGTTTGCCTTCCATGGGGCAGAAAAGGAAAGCAGGGATACTCTGGATCCCGAAAACCATGGCCAGCTCCTGCTCGGCCTGTGTGTCTATTTTGTAAATATTTATCTGATCGCCGTACTCTTTTGCCAGCTCTTCCAGGATAGGGGCAGTCATGCGGCAAGGCGCACACCAGTCAGCGTAAAAATCGATCAGGCAGGGTTTATCTCCTTCGAACACCCACTTTTCCGTGTTCTTCTCATAATTCATGACCTTCTTAAGGAAATCTTCCCTGGTCAGGTGTATGGTGGTGTAGTTGTTTGCTGCTTTATCATTTCCAACCTCCGTTTCCGACTTCACTTCTGATTTGCTGTTACAACCAACCAGCCCGACGGTTGCAATAACTAATATCCCTGCGATAAAATGCCTCATTTGTTTTTCTTTTATTAATTCTTAAAATCCACCGCAAATATATTCCAGAAATATATTCTGAGGGCATGATCGGCCAGGATTAACATATTTTTAAATGAATCAAGTGCACGGTGACAGATTGGCAGGAGGTAAATACAAAAATCATTGAATTCCTACAGTTCAAACCTTAATCCTGCAGTTCGTAACATATAGAGGAATTTATTTCTGGGCAGGATCTTCAGGGGAGGCAATTATTAATAATAATAAGGCGGAATTTGGTGGCGGAATAAACTGTAATGGTTCATCCCCCCCTGATCAATAATCTCTTTGCCAACGACACTGCTACATATGAAGGAGGAGCAATTACCATGAACCAGGCCAATCCTATCTTCCTGAACAATACCATCGTGAATAGTTACGCGGGAAGTTACGGAGGCGGATTGGACTGCGTAGCCTCCAATCCAATGGTTATTAATACAACATTCTGGGGAAATTCAGCTGGGGTCCAGGGTAACCAGGTAAAGATCTGGGAAGCTTACAGTGTACCTGAATTTTTTCATTGTAACATTGAGGGTGAGACAGCAGGAATTGGCGGATTCCTTTCCTGGAGAACGTTTGAAAATAATATTTCAGAAGATCCTGAATTTCTTGACCCTGCGTCGGACTGGCAAATAGCAAATAATTCTCCCTGTATTAATGCAGGGATGCCCGATTTATCGGGATATAATATGCCAGGAAACGACCTTGGCAACAATACCAGGATCAGGCATAACATTGTAGATATCGGTGCTTATGAAGTCCATATAGAAACCCTTACTGCAACAAGTCCCATAACCAGCAATACTACCTGGATAGCAGATACAGTGGATATTGAGTCAAATGTAGTTGTCAATGACGATGTAACACTTACTATTGTCCCAGGAACATTGGTAAATTTTAAAGGCCACTATTACCTCAAAGTTATGGGAACCCTCATTGCTGAAGGACAAGAGGATAACATGATTGTTTTCTCTGTAGAAGACACAACCGGTTTTTCCAATACGGACACAACATCCGGAACCTGGAACAGCATTGTTTTTGATAACTCCGGATCCGGAGCCGGCGGATCGATGTGGGACAACAACACATCTGTACTTTCCTGGTGCCGGCTGGAATACAGCATGACTGATACTATACCCCACCGGTCGTCAGGAGGTGCCATTGCCATACTATATCTTGATCAACTGATCATTGAGCATTGTGAGATCAGCAATAACATTGCCCTCACTGACGGAGGAGGTATCTATGCGAAAAACACAAAGGCAGTCATAAGGAATAATGTCATTTCAAACAATCAAGCCTTTAATGATGGAGGAGGTATTTATGCGAAAAACACAAAGGCAGTCATAAGGAATAATGTCATTTCAAACAATCAAGCCTTTAATGATGGAGGAGGTATTTATACCTATTATTCTAATGCGAGACTCATAAATAACACCAGATATGCATGGTTACTGCAGACCCGGATGATGAAGTAGAAAAGAACCTGGTTGTCTGGGAAAAATCAAGTTCAGCACCGATCCTGTCGTATAACATTTACAGGGAAAACTACATGGCAGGTGATTACACCAAAATCGGATCTGTACATTTTGAAAACCTGAGTGAATACCTCGATGAGGATAACATTAGTTTTACTATCCTTGGCGATATGCTCGTGGCAGTAGAAATGTTCGATTATGAGGTGAAGGATGTCTATTCAATCAGGATCCGCTGCACAGATAAAGGCAACCTTTCCCGGGAAGAGATATTTACGATTTAAATTAATGATGTTCTCGAAACGACAGACGTGCGCGAGAGCGCCGTTCAGAAGCTGCGGATCTTCCCGAATCCATTTACCCACTCAACAAACATACAATTCCCAAATCCCGATAATGCAGCCTTCATATTATACATCACCGACCTGTCGGGCAAAGTGGTATATTTTAAAGACAAAATTCTTACCAACCAGGTTGTTTTCAATCGTAAGAATTTTCCGGCTGGTGTATACTTCGTTGAGCTCAACGGACCAGAGGTATACAGAGGCAAGTTGGTAATTGAATAAATGCCGATTTACTAGTATTTTATGGATGCGGGATGTACCCAGCTGCGTTCTCAAATCGTAATAACCGTCCAGGAAGAAACGATCCAGGAAAGAGGGACAGGATTGATTGAGTTTGTCGGGAAGTACCGTGACCTGTCAAGGCTTCCTACACCAATCTTTACCGAAATCCCGGTTCGTGATCTGTTGAATGGAATACGCTTACTGTTCCGGGAAGAGCTGGAAAAATCCGGTATCTCTTTCTCCCTGACTGTTAAACCCGAAAAACTTCTGCTCACCGCCGACCGGAAACTGGTTGACCAGGTTTTCATACCCTTCTTCACTACAAAAGAAGAAGGATCAGGAATCGGATTAAGCCTGTCGCGGCAGATCATGCCCCTTCACCAGGGGACCATTGAGGTAAAATCTTCCGGGTTAAAGGGGACGGCAGTAAACCTGGTTTTCTAGTAACGATGCAGAGCCTTGACCAGGTCATCACCAAATTGCAGGATGGTATTTTCGGTGGATTGATTACACAACAGCACAACTCCGGTGGATGCTTCCGGAATAAAAGCGATGTAGACCATGTAGCCGTTGGTGCGTCCACCATGCCAGAGATAGGTATATGATCCTGGAATTTCGTGGATATGCCAGCTGAATCCTATGGATAAAATAAAATATCCTTCCAGTGCATTATAGGTCACACCTCCTACCTCAAAATAGGGTTGATGAGCGAGTTCCATGGCTTCCGACAGCGGAGTCTGCATCAGTCCCATTTGGGCCTTCAGCCAGATCATCATGTCGTGAAGGGATGATTTAATAAATCCTGCTCCCTGGAAAATATCGCCGGCATTATAGTTTTTCACGCTATCCAGGTGATCATCGTGCCCGGGGGCAAGGTGGTTTATCTGATCCGCAGTGAGAAATATTGATGTTTCCTGAAGACTGAGTGGTTCAAATATTTCCCGGGTAACGAGTTCTTCATAAGAGGTACTGTCCACCAGTCCCAGGATATGTCCAAGTAATCCAACTGCTGTATTTGAGTATAGGTATTCCGTACCCGGTTCAAACAGCAGATTGCACCAGTTTGTGAGGTAGTCGTAAACATATCCGGTTGTGTATGCTGCATACGGATCGTATGGGTCAAAACCGGGAGGAAGGGGCTGATGCGAGTCACGCGGGGCCTTATGTATTCCTGAAGTGTGTGTTGCCAGGTGCCTGATGGTGATGACAGAATCTGTCCCGGCAGGCATCGTAACCTCATCCTGAGGAAGCAAAAACTGGACTGTATCGTCCAGGCTGATTTTACCGTCCAGGATCATCTCTGCCAGCAGCGTTGTTGTAAAAGTCTTGGTGATTGAACCGATCTCGAATATTGAATGCTGATCCGGAAGATCCTTGTTGTAATTTGAAATGGTACCATAGTAGTATTCCAGTTCCTGCTGCTGCTTGTCAATGATCCCTATGGCCGCTCCCATCTTTACATATTTTTCTGCTATAAAATCAATCTCTTCTTCGAGACTGGAAAATGTTTGCACCTCATCCTTTTTGCATCCAGTCACCAGGACAGCCAGCAACAGGAATAGCAGGCCACAGTAATTAAGCATTCTCATGGTAGCTCTACTCTTAAGATTCACGATAAAGATACGAAAATCTACCTGCCAACTGCAGAATATCCTATCAGGGTTTGATACACAGCTGAAGCTATCCGAATATCCTGCACTGCTACACCGGTTAAGTCGGCCACCGTTATCTGGTCATCAGAAGTGCGTCCTTTTTCAGCTCCTGAGATGATGGCCCCCAGTTCTACCAGGTTTTCCTGATTGATTGCACCGGCTTCGATAGCTTTGAATATCTCGCCTCTTAACAGGCACTGCGGGATGCTGTCGGCAACGACCAGGTCAGCCTTCTTTAAAATACCGGGATCCAGTTCCTGCTTTTCGGGGGTATCCGATCCCATGGCGGTGATATGTGTGCCGGGTTGAAGATCCGGGCTAAAAAGGACAGGATCTTTTGCGGAAGTGGCGGTTACGATAAGGTTGCACTCTTTCAGGATGCGGGTTGCATCCAGGGTGGTATCGATATGGAATTCCTCCTTTACCATCTCTGCTTTAAACCGGCTCAGCTTTTCCTCACTGCGCCCCCAGACCAGGACCTCCATGCAATCAATAATACCTCGTAAGTATTTCAGTTGAAGCCTTCCCTGCATGCCGGTCCCGACAATGCCAATTATATTCACCTTCGATGGTGCAAGGTATTTTGCTGCGATGGCCCCTGCCACTGCGGTACGGATCTCTGTCAGGTAACCTTTATCCAGCAAAATGCTGACCAATTCCCCGGTCACCTGGCTGAATAAAAGCATCATGCCATTTCCTGAAGGAAGTCCAAGACTTGAATTTCCGGGAAATCCCGAGGCAATCTTGATTACATAGTATGGTTCTTCGCTGATATAACCATACTTAATATGGACTTCTCCCCCTTCCAGCAATAGTTCTCCAACCGGGGGCACGGTTGCACGGCCTTCGAAATAGGCCTTAAATCCCTCCTCAATGGAAGGGATCAGATCAATTTTTGGCAAAGCCTCTTTAATTTGTTCCAAGGTAATGATTTTCATGATGCACTGTTTTTAGCTCTCTCCCAGGACAGATTTCAATGTTTCCAGGCTTATATTCCCTCCGCAAATAATGATCACAACCTTTTTACTCACAAACTGGTCTTTGCATTTAAGAAAAGAAGCCAGTGCAACACCTGCCGCTCCTTCAATTATCATGTGTTGGCAAGACATGAAGAGCTGCATGCTTTCGGCTATTTCATCCTCGCTAACCGTGATATAATCGTCTATCAGGTCACGGCATAATTCAAACGTAATAGCCCCCGGCTCAAGTCCCCCTGCCGTACCATCGGAAAGGGTTGGCAGGGATGGCAGGTCCAGTATCTTTCCTGCTCTTACAGACTGGATCATTACCTGAGAATTTTCGGGGGAGCAACCGATCACTTTTACATTCGGACGAACAGCTTTCAGGTAACCGGCTATCCCGGAGATCAGCCCCCCTCCACCGAGCGAAATAAAAACTGCATCCATCTCATCGAGCTGGTTGATCAATTCAATACCGATTGTCCCCTGCCCTGCCACCACCATTGGATCATTATAGGGAGATATAAAAATCATCTTATTCTGCCGGGCATATTTTCTTGCAAACATCTCTGTATCAGCGTTATCCGTGCCATAATGACGAATCTCCCCTCCAATCCGCCGGATCGATTTAAGTTTGGTTTCCGAAGCGTTTTCCGGGACAAATACTACTCCTTCTGATCCGAGGCGGCTCAATGCAAATGCCACTGCAGCGCCATGGTTCCCGGTCGACGCAGTGACCACTCCTTTTTCAATTTCCTCTTTAGATAGTGACAGGATCTTGTTGAAGGCACCACGGACCTTGAAAGAACCTGTATGCTGAAGGTTTTCGAGTTTCATGTAAACCCTGGATCCTGTTATTTCGCTTAATGCAGGGGAATATTCCAGGTAGGTCTCGCGAATGTAATTCCTTATCCGGGATTCTGCCTGCTCAACCTGGTCTTTCATTTCAGAAATTTGCATTTACTGGTTAATTATTGTGCTTAAGTCATCCTGAAGCACTGAACTCAGAAACTGAGATTCATAATATAATTGACATCTGTTTGTGTATCAAGCCATTCCGTCCCGCCGTGCCCCCCCGGGCACTCGGGGGGGAGTACTCGGGACAGAATGACCATGTTACGAAATGATGTCATTAGCAATTCATTTCAGGATCTCAGTGACGAGTTCATGAATCCTTGCCAGTCCACCTTCCACATATTCCTTTGGCAGTCCAAAGCTGATCCTCAGGAACCGGTCCATTCCAAAATGGTCTCCCGGTACTATCAAAACACTTTTTTCATGTACCAGCCGTTCAACAAATTCAGTCGAATTGATATCCAGGTTATATTTTACGAAGGCTATAGCAGCAGCCTGGGAAGGAACACAAGTGAATACCCCCGGGTGTTCATCCATCCAGCCCTGCAATACCGGGAAACCCTTCCTGATATAATCTCTTGCACGCTTTCTGATCAGTGGCCGTACCTTTTCAGATAGGGCCATTGCGGCCAGTTTATTTGACAGCATGGAAGCGCTGATGGTTGTGTATTCGTGCCGTGCCCATATGGCATCCACTACATCGGGTGGCCCCGCCAGCCAGCCCAGTCTCAATCCCGGCAATCCGTATGCCTTGCTCATGCTTCCAACGGCAATGACCCGGTTGTATTTCCCATAAAAGGAAGGGGTGACCTCGTCGGTGAATTGCTCGGCACTGGCATAGACCTCATCGGCCAGTATCCATGCCCCCACTTTTTCTGCCACGCGGATAATGGCATCCATTTCCGGCACAGAAAGGACATATCCCGTGGGATTATTTGGATTGCATATGGCGATCATTTTTGTGGATTCGCTGACCACGTTTTCAAGTTCATCCAGGTCGGGCTTCCAATCCCAGTCTTCCCGGAGCGAAAAAGTCTTGATCACATACTCATGATTTTTAGCCACACCCCAGACCTGCATGTAATTCGGAAGCATCACAACGAGCTCGTCCCCCTTATCCAGCACAGTTGTCAACGAGTTAAAATTCGCTTCAATGGCTCCCACCGTGACCAGCACATTTACTGCAGTGGCCCCATTATACATCCCGGCGATGTTTTCCCTTAACTCCGGGATTCCGTTGGCATGCGGGTAGTTTATTTCTGTGGCGAGCAGTTTATCCTTCATGGCCGGATCCAGTTCAAGCAATTCACGCAACAACATGGGATGCACCCCGCTCTCCGACATGTTATACTCCACCTCCTGCTCATACTTCGACATGAACCGCTCCATCAAAAAGGGCTGAAAAACAGACATAGTATATTTTTTTTATAACTTGTAATAATCAATCCCAATTTAGGAAAAAGAGAGCATAATGCTTAATATGTGATAATAAATGATACTATAGAGATAGAAATTGGCGTTGCCTGGTGTTAAATTTATACTTTGAGATATACTATCTGTTCACGCTGGTTTTGAATGAAAGCCTTCAAACAATCGTAATTTGACTTTATTCTAAAACTGTTGTTAATTATTGTTGATTTTCATATCTTTTCAGTTAAACGGGGTATGATTGTCCCGGGTATTATATCTCTATTATTAACCAAAATAACAAATTGCATTATGAAAGAGTCAAAACAGCTGTTATTATTTCTTGGCTTTTTATTCATATCGTTACTGCCCCAGCAGATCTTTTCACAGGAAATCACTCATCTGAATACTTTCAATTTTACCGATGGGGGCAATCTGGACATACAATTTGGTGCGTCAGTAGCCGTTTCGGGCAATTATGCCATAGTTGGTGCTCCAAAAGAAGATTTTGATTATTATAATAGTAATGCAGGAGCTGCATATATATTCCAGCGCATAGATGGTTATTGGACATTCCTTAAAAAAATCACTTCTGATAGTCCAGAGGGTTATAGCGATTTTGGGATATCTGTGGCCATAGATGGTGATATTGCAGTTGTGGGGGAATCAAATAATAATCTTGGATTCGTTTATGTGTACTATAAGGATCAGGGATCTACTAATAACTGGGGATTTGTTGAGGCTGTATTCCATCCTAATCATTCAGGGGCAAAAGGTGATTTTGGCTGTTCTGTTTCTCTTTCAGACACAACATTATTGGTTGGAGCCTCAGCAAGTGACAGGGGAGCTTACATTTTCACAAAGAATACCGGTGGTCCGGATAACTGGGGTCTGATAACAAGTTTTTTCGATAAAGTTCCAAATGCCAGTGAAAATTCATATGGATTCGGGGCATCTGTGGATTTAGACGGCAACTTCGCCGTGGTTGGTGAGCCATACAAACCAGACCGTCCCGGAGGGACCGGTGTACCGCTAAATGGAATTGGCAGAATTCACATATTCAGATATTCTGCAGGAAACTGGACCTATGAGAAAAAATTAGAAGCACCGGCTCAGGCACTGGAAGACTATTTCGGATCTTCAGTGGCCATATCAGGTAATTATGTTTTGGCTGGAGCGCCAGGAGAAGATGAAGACAGCCTGGAGACCAATCTTATATATGAAGCCGGATCAGCATATCTATATAAGATTAATATTGAGGGTACTGATAGCTCAAGACTGATAGCAAAAATTGTGGCACCAGATCGTGAAGAGGATGACCGGTTTGGAACATCCGTTGATATTCATTATCCCTACCTGATTGTTGGAGCAGCAAAGGAAGATGACGATGAGTTTGGTTTAAATCAGTTAAGTAATGCAGGTTCGGTTTATTATTATAAGATTTGTCCAGGGGATGCCTGCTGGGACCAATATAAAAAAATCGTTGCCCCTTCAAGAACCAGTCAAAGTTACATGGGATTTAGTGCTGCGATAGATGACAAATATATAATTGCAGGATCTCCGTATAAAAACAGCTCGAATGGAGAAATAAATATATACAGGAATTATGTTCAGGCCTCAGATATTTCATTTAACAACATCCAATCCGATAAATTTTCCATAGCCTGGAACAATGGAAATGGATCAAAAAGGGCAGTATTTGTAAAACAGACAGATATTGGTTTGGCTACTCCGGTCGATGGTCAGACTTATTCTCCTAATCCTGTCTTTGGGACCGGTGGTTCCATAGGCGGGACGGGGTGGTATTGTGTCTATAATGATGTTGGATCAAATGTGCAGGTTACTGGTTTAATGACTGGTTCTAGCTACAGGGCAATGGTGGTTGAATACACCGGTACTGCTGGTAATGAAGATTATTATTTATTTGAGAGCAATAACAATCCCATGAACCAGGGAACCCGGATTGATCTCAGTGGGGTAAGCATCCATATTGCAAACGCAAAGTTAAACAGCACCACTACCAATATGGAGTATTGTATGAAATCTGAATTTGATACCGAATGTACCTGGTATGCTTGCAGTGGTGGGAATACATCGGTTGATTTTATTGAGGGAGAGGTATATGTCAGACAAAAAAACTTTACAGATAATTATTTGCTAGTTGCAAACATAAATCCTCCGGGAATGGCTCCAACTATTAGCATAGATTATGCTGATGAAGAAACGGCTGAACTTATCTCTTCCAGCATCGAATATAACACAGACAATAATTTTAGTACACCAAATACAACCGGACCGGATGCCTATGTAACTTTAATCCCCGGAGAAGATTATTATTTCAGATACAAAGCTACTGAATCGGCCCTTGGTTCTGAGGTTTGTCACCTGGTTGTCCCTGACCGTCCGGAAAAAACCGGTTATACCATCAATTATAATGTTGAAACTACAACTGAAACAATCCCATCATCAGTTGAATATAATTATGATAATGATTTTACAACTGGCAATTATACAGGTACGGGAACGACATTGGGTCTTACACCTGGAGCCAACGTATACTTCAGGACAAAAGCAACAGGCTCAAGCTTTGCTTCCGATGTACAAGAACTGGTTGTATCCTTCCGTCCCCCTTCACCCTTATACACCTTGAATTATATCAGTGAAACAACTACTGAAGCTGTTCCCGCTACTGTAGAATATAATGATGACAATAATTTCCCGACTGCCAATACTGACGGAACAAACCAGGTTGTGGATATTACTCCGGGTACTGATCTGTATTTCAGGATAAAAGCGACAGGTTCCAGTTTCTCGTCTTCGGTATTTACTCTGGATGTTCCTGACCGTCCTGCTATGCCAAACTACGGGATTGATTATGTCAACGAGATGACAGACAAAGCAGTACCTAATACAGATGAGTATTCAGCCAATTCAGATATGAGTTCAGCTAATGACGGGGGATTCGTTAAACTTACATTGATCCCTGGTTCAGATCTCTATTTCAGGACCAAATCCACCATTTCTGCATTTTCAAGCGAGATCCAGCACCTGAATATTGATGACAGGCCACCCATCCCGGTTGTGTCGTTATCTGATAAGAACTCAGCAACAGCCCGTTTCAAGAAATCACCCGATGGAACCGGATCGGATGTTTTGTACATCGATGGTATGGAATACTCAATAAATGAAGGAGCATCCTGGTCTCTGATACTGGATGTGACAACTGTAGATGCCTCAGGAAACAAACACATTACTGTCAGACAAACGGCCACTCTCAGTTCCTTTAAATCACTGGCCACCCTAAACCTGGATTCTGACCAATTGTTGGCTATGATCACGGATGATGCTGGATGTAATGGTCTTGAAAATACTGTTACTGTGCAGGGAAATATTGACAACGGATTCGTATATATCGTTTTGGATGGGGAACCATATGCCAACATCAATGATCTGGAGACTGCGGTATTTTATAAGAAAGGAGCAAAAGTAGCTCTTACAACCCCATTTACCGACCTTCCTGTTTCTACCAGCGGACTGGTCCCGGGGGATTATTATGCCATTGTTCTGAGTGACCTGGATAGCGTATCTGTTAAAAGCATTACAGCAGCGAGCATTGAGGCAATACCCGAGGTAGATCTTGGAGCTGATATAATTAAATGTGCTGATACAGAAATAACTCTTGATCCGGGAACCGGATATGGATCCTATTTGTGGAGTTTTGAGGATGCCACGACCCAGTCGATCAATGTAACCGGGGCAGGTGAATATATTGTTACTGTCTGGGATGTCCCTGAATGCGAGAATTCAGATACCGTTTCAGTGAGTTACAATATCCCCTATGCTGAGGAGGAGATTTGCCTGATAACAATCGACCGGTCTTCCGGAAAGAACATTATAGTTTGGGAAAAAACACCGGATGTCGGGATATTTGCTTACAAAATATATCGGGAAACCTCGGTAAAAGATGTTTATGAAATTGTAGGCACTGTCCCATACTCAGAGTTGAGTATATTGCTTGATCCGGATGCTGATCCGGAATCCAAACAATATAAATATAAGATCACTGCGGTGGATTCGTGTGGAAATGAAAATCTCATAGCAGATAATCCTTACCACAGGCCCATATTCCTGCAGTATGTGAGTTCTGAAGGAGGCGTTAATCTTACCTGGAAAGAATATGAGATATTTGAGAAAGAGATAA
>CAYZEZ010000088.1:0-16301 GCA_964477295.1 uncultured Bacteroides sp.
ACAACTATTCTCACTCAGACCGATAGATCCTGAAAATGACTCTGTCTTCTATATCGTGGAGGATGCAGGTAACCGTTATTTCAATAAGCAGGCCAGCAGCGGTTGGAATACGGTTCTGGGGCCGCTTGAGGAGGGTGAATGGAAATTAGTATACGAAACAGATAAAATCTTCAGGTTGCAGAATATGGCAAATGACCTGTACCTCGCCAGCGACGCTACGGATGCTGACAGCAGGCTGTATGCCGATAAAGCAGCAGATCATGAAAGGGGACAATTCCGGTTGATCAGTCCTGATGCTTCATCGGATGCCTCCCTGTCCGGTATAGTTGTCGATGCAGGTACCCTGGATCCGGCATTCCATGCAGATTCAATGGATTATGAATTAGTGGTACCTTATGGAACTACAACGGTGAATGTTACAGCTACAGCTACTGATGTTAATGCTGAGGTGACAGGTGACGGAGCTATCGATGTTTCCACCGGCAGCGGTGTTGCAACTATTGTAGTAACAGCCGAAGATGCCTCTGAGGCTACTTATACTGTTTCTATCACTGTTACTCCTCCTTCTACGGATGCAACCCTTTCAACTCTGACCGTTGATGTCGGAACTTTGGACCCGACCTTTGCTCCGGGTGTAACTTCATATACGGTGTTGGCTCCTGAAGGAACAACCTCAGTTACAGTTACGGCAACAGCCAATGATGCCAATGCCGATGTCACCGGGGACGGTGTAACAGATGTATCTTCCGGGTCTGGCACTGCAACTGTTGTGGTCACTGCAGAAGATGGAACGACAACAGAGACGTATACGATTGATATTACCGTTCTGGTAGGTATCCGGGATATCAGTGCTTCATTAGTTACTGTGTTCCCAAGCATGTCGAGTGAAAGCTTTACCGTCCGCTTTGCAAGTAATCCGGGAATGATTACAGTATATAATATCACCGGACAGGTTGTATTGAAGAGGATGGCTGTTTCAGCTGTCGAATCAATAAATATACCTGAACCTGGTATATATCTGATGAAAATAGAATGTGAAGGCAAAAGCAACATGGTAAAAGTTGTTAAAGTGAAGTAGTATTGTAGATTTATCTCGTGAAAAGGGCTGCCTTTACGGGTGGCCCTTTTTATTCTTTTAATTATTTGTAAATATTTACGATTTGAAAGCAATAACAAAGCATCTGATTCCATGGTGCCTGGCCCTCGGTATATTACTGATGAGTATTCCCGTTCTGCATGCACAAACAGTTGACAATACGGGCCTGTTTACGGCCATTAAATCAACTTCAACGGATACCATCCTGTTTGTTAACTTAATATTTTATAATGTTGATGCAGATGGCACATACGATGCTTCCTTTGCATTATCGGCAGGTGGGATTAGCGGATGGGAGGATTATTCGGCATCGGTTGCCTTTTATTCTGATGGCATTAAAGTCCGGGATAATGACGGTTTTACCTATACCACCCTGGTTACCTTTGAACCGGGAGTTCCGGTCGATTTCTGGTTCGATATTGATGTGGGAAACCTGACTTACAACACATGGGTTAGAACAGGCAATATGACAGAACCTGCTCTAATTCATCCCGATGCGGGTTTCAGAAGGATGGATATTGATTCGATATGCCGCTGGAGCGCATTGCACAATCAAGCTGCCGAACCAGATACACTATCGGTTAAAGACGTGGAATTGGTGGATGGAATCGGAGCTTATCCGGCAAGCTTCCAGGTTGCAGAACTTGCTGAATTGATCCTGGATACAGGATCCCTGGATCCGGTATTTGACCCTTCTGTAACAGAATATACTGTTTCCCTTCCGGATGGTACGGCTTCAGTAAATATATCTGCCGTACCAGAAGATCAGGATGCCACAGTTTCTGACACCGGGTATTTTGATGTTTCTTGGGGCAGCGCTGTGGCAAAAATAAAAGTAGCCGCAAGGGATAAAACAACCACACTTACCTATACCATTACCTTTTCGGTGGAAGGCAATTATGCCATAAACCTGCCGGGAGGGAGTGGACCCGCCAGCAATGTTGACATTTCAGGGCTTTCCTTAACCAGCTTACCTGTAACAGTTGAGATGTGGATTAAGCCGGAAGGATCACAAATCCCATATTCGGGATTGTTTTATCATCGTGGAACAGCGGATGCCGGGCTCCAATACGCCGCCAGCTGGCAGCAGACCGATGCGATCCGGCTTATGACAAACAGCGGTGACTACGGCATATATACTGATGTAGTAACACCCGGTAAATGGCACCATCTTGCCATGGTAGTTACCGATACTTCCAGGACAATTAACCTGGACGGGGTGATTACTTATGAAAAAATAGACCTGACCGCTTACGATTTTTCAGGAGGTAGTTTGTTCCTGGGGTGGGATATGGCTGTTAATGACAGGGCATTTAAAGGCTTAATGGATGAGGTACGCGTTTGGAAGGATGCAAAAACACCTGAACAGGTAGCAGATGATAAATACCTTGCCCTGACCGGTGGGGAAACCAACCTCCTGGCATACTGGAATTTTGATGACCAGGCAGTGAATGCCTCGGATGTCACCGGAAATGGATTTAACGGCACAATCAACGGGGGGACATACGCATCTTCATTTGTCAGGACAGATACCGACGGTGATGGCATTCCTAATTTTGATGATAATTGCCCAGAGAAGGCCAACGCCGATCAATCTGACCTGGACGGTGATGGTATTGGTGACGTGTGTGAAGATCAGATGGAACTTGAGCATGCTGAGGCTGCTCAAATGGGTGGGTTTGTAAATACAGGATCCGTGAACAATGTGGCTATGAATGTTTTGATAGGGACCATTAACCAGGCCAATCCGTTGAAATTGATCGGGTTCGGCCTGTCCGCTGCCAATACTACTAATCTGTCAGACATCACCGGGATTAGTGTTTATGCATCCGGCCTTGATCCGGTGTTCAGCACCGATAGCCCTGTGGCGGTACTGGAAGGCATACCGGCTGATGAAACCGTTGAACTGGATTGCGACCACATACTTTCAGAAGGGAACAATTATTTTTGGATAACCTTGGATATTAGCCCGGAAGCAGCAAAAAATAATGTACTGAATATCTCATGTGACAGCCTGATCCTGGCTGGTTTTGATACGATTACCTATATTCCCGACCCGGTTTCACCGGAGGCCTGCCTGGTGGTGAACCCCGATATGTTTATCGGATCTGCCGTGCTGCCTGTCGAAGTGGTCACTACCAAAGCTCCAACCTATAGTGATATCACACATGGAGCTAATTTTGCCTCTTTCCAGCAGAATGCCATCATGACTTATAATGGTTTTCAGTATGTGACATACTGGAACAGTTCGAAGCAGGTATGTATTTCACGAAAAAAAATGCCGGCAGGAGCATGGGAAGAACTGGTGCTTACAGATTATGTGACCGTGCATGACCTGGGTGATGACCACTATACCATTTCAATGGGTATCTGTGAGAATGACGGCACCATACACCTGGCTTTTGATCATCATAACGATGAGCTGAATTACAGAAAATCGGTGGATAGCCTGGCAAATATTCCCGATGAGATACCTTGGGTGAAAGAATCGTTCGGAGGAGTAACGGACGAGCTCGTAGCCAGAACCAAGATCAGCAACGTTACATATCCCCGGTTTATCTCGAAACCTGATGGAGACCTGATGTTTGAATGCCGCCTTGGATGGAGCGGAAACGGGGACGACTTTCTCTGGAAATATTACGCTGAAACAGGCACATGGGATTATGTGGGTGAATACCTGAACGGAACCTCGGTAGGTGAAAATGCCTATATCAACGGGGTTCATTATGATCCTGACGGAAACATGCATGTTTCATGGGTATGGCGACAATCACCTGATGCACAGACGAACCATGATATTTATTATGCTTACAGCAATGATGACGGCCGTACCTGGTTTAATTCTTCCGGCATCCAGGTTACGGAGTTAGGTACTGGTCCGATGACCATGTCAATGGAAGGTTTAAAGGTATGGACCGTCAGTACAAATAGAGGATTGATCAACCAGGAATCCCAGGCTGTTGACAGCAAGGGAGGCATCCATATTCTGCAATCTTATATCGGGGATGATGATGTGAATACCGGGTTCTGGGATTCACGCATTAAGGAGGGGGAACTGCATCATATTTACCAGGACGGAGATGGAACATGGAAGAATGACATCATAGCCCCTTCAACACGGAACAGGAGCGAAATTGCCGTTGACGGAAACGATAACCTTTACGTTGTGGCCCCGGACTACAGGATCTATTTTGCTGCCGCTGCTGACGGGTGGAAAACATGGACGGAATTTGATGTCTCACAAAGTGGCAGTACCCATAATGAAGGACTGATTGACCGTGAGGCTTTATTATACAATAATCTTCTGAGCTTTGTATTTACCCATAGCGATAACGATGGTAAAATTATTGTTCCCTATTACCTCCTGGAAAGATCCGGTCCGGGAGAGGGAAGTGGCCTCAATATAATGGTTTTCGATGATACTGAATGGGACCATCCTGTTTCCCAGGAATTGGATTCGGTTAATATTTTAGCTGCAGATATCAATGTAACTGCCGACAGTGTCAGTATCCGTTGTCATGGCATCCTTGAAACCAGGTTTGCCGAAGCCTATACCCTGTACCTGACAACTTCAGGCCCGGCAAAAATATGGATTAATGAAAACCTTGTTCTCGAAACGGGTGATGTTAGTTCATCCACCGAATTCCAGGTCCCGCTGCAATTGGTTCCATCCCATGATTACCCGGTTAAAATTGAAGGGGTATATCCAGCTTCATCCGTGAATCTTATCCTGGAATGGTCAAGTCAGAAACAGGCGAGGGAAATCATCCCGCTCTCGGCCCTTTATGGAGAGCTTGAGGATATTAACAGCGGAGTCAATCCGGTCCTGACGGATCCTTGTGAGGCCGTACAGTGTTATCCCAATCCATTCGGGACGACTTTCTCACTCCGGGCCAGAGGGCACTTTGTCTATAAGATCCATGATGCAGCAGGAAAGCTTATCGCCAGTGGCACAGCACGGGATTATTGTGAACTGGGCAGTATGCTGGGCAAAGGGATGTATATATTAACGGTCAGCCGGGAAGGAACGGTTACAAATACAAAGTTAATAAAGCAATAATTGTTTAACGTCTTGCTGCAACGGGCAGCAGGGCTTTTCAGATTGACTATTTTATACACAACAGCCTGGTAATTTTCGTACCGGTGCCGACAATACTGATCCCGTACAATCCTGAAGGCAGAAAAAGGTCGCTCAATGCAATTACTTTTGTATTCTCAATGTCAATACTTGTATCGTACACTTTACGACCTGCAATGTCATGGATACTGATATTGTATCTGCGTCCCGGTTTAAAATTATATACCAGGTAAACGATCCCATCATAAGATGGATTCGGGAAAATATTGAGGTCCTGCGACAGGATCGGAATGTCTTTGACTAAAGAGATTGAAGGGGATGCGTGGATACGGACTTCTGTAATACTGTTCCACATACTGGTTGAATTGCCATACCCTGTAATCTTCACAAATCTTGCTTCCTGGTCATCAAAATAAAAGTTTTCAGGATCCAGGCTTTCACCCCCTGATTCCCCGTTAAATACCTCAACAAACGATTCACCATCTGCCGACAGGGAAATACTAAAGTAAGCTTTCCTCTGATTGCCGTTGTAAAAGGCAATATCTACGGATTCAATTGTCATGGCTTCCCCCAGGTCATACATGATCCATTCGCCAAAACCCTCTGATGACCAACGTGTTCCAAGGTTGAAGTCCATGGTGTTTCCCGGGACATTACTCGTTCCGGGTTCATAGCCGCTGGCTGTAATAATGAAGTTTTCATTGAAGACAAATTGAATGGTTTCCCCGGCTTCCACCATCTGGCCGGAAACACTTCTGATGTTATTTATTATCAGTGCATGATTCCCAGGGGGAATGTCTTCAACCGATAGCAAAGAACTCCTTTTGTCGCCGGAAATAGTTATGCTTTGAATGGCCACTCCATTCAACGAATAGTTGGATGTATCTGAACCTGTTGTCTCATCAATCGAATCATTAAAATAGACCTGTAACAGGTTCCTGTTCAGTACTTTGAGGGAATCCATAAAAAACAGGGGTAGCCAGGGCATATCACCTGCCGCAAGTTTTACCACTTCACTTCCGGCAAGTAAAAATGCGCCTACTCCAAAATCTGCTGTCGTTTCTGATGTGACCGGCTGGGAAGAGGAAGGATTACTACCCACTCCCTGGACATAACCGAGGTATCCATTCTCGTGTACTGCACTATCCGTCAAGCCTTTCCATGCTTTTACAACTACAGGGTAATAGGCAGCGCTGTCGAGCAAGCCGTTATTAATACCCCAGGCGAAACCGTAGGTAAAAAAGGAGGTGCCGCTTGTTTCCGGACCGCCATAATCATCCGGGTCTTTCAGGCTTACATTCCAGAAACCGTCTGGACGCTGGATCTCTTTAAGGGCAAGTGCCATCGTTTGAAAGGTTTCAATGTACTCCTCCAGGTGGTTGTCCGTTTCCTGCAGAAGCTGGAGAATCCTGACATGTGCTGCAAAGACCCAACCGTTCCCGCGTGACCAGAAAGAATGCAAACCGTTTGGGGTGAGGTAGGGAGGTTTGAACGACTCATCGCGGTACCATAATCCAACATCCGAGTTATACAATCCACGGGTATTTTTGGTGTCTTCGTAAAGTCTGTACATTTTCTCCGTGTAGCTGGTATCTGAATATAAAACACCCAGGCGGGTAAAAACAGGCATTGCCATATACAATGCATCAATCCACCACCAGTCATTGATTTTTTGGCTGCTCACCATCCCTGAAATGCTCTCACTGATACCGGCAATCTTTTGGTCCTCTTTTTGTTCATCCAGGTTGTACAGATCGATATAAGCCTGTCCTGCACATTGGTTATCCGCATTCCGGGTATCGACACCCCCGCTGAGTGCCCAGTTGTTGCTGACCGCCCATGAGTTGGCATAATCCAGGTAGTTTTTTTTTGGATAAACATTATAGAAATCCAAATTCCCCGTAAAATAAGCTGCCCTTGCCCATTGGTTATTCCCGGGATAAGGATTGGTGTGGATCCAGAAATCATTTACCAGACTGAGTGTCCCAATGATCTCGCCTTTGGATGGTAATTCCTGTGAAGACACCTGAAGGTATATAAAAGTTAAAGCTACCAGGGATAATATGCGCTTCATCACTGACTGTTTAATTCAATTACAAAATTAATAACTGTGCTGTGTCAAGCTACGAAAGTAATACAAATTTTCAGCTTAATTAAAGAGAGATAAGTCCCACTCATCATACCAGTGGATGACCGGTTTATTATTATCAAATTCTATTGGAAGCCAGACATATCGGCCATCTATCGGATTTTCAGGACGCCATCTGTCTGCCATAAATATATAGGCGTTATCTATATCTCTGACCGGGAGCACAAAAGTGCTCTGTGAGTAGAAAGTTAAGTCCGCATTTTCACCCGAACAGGGATTTCCCATAGGTTTCCACGGTCCCCATATGGAATCTGCCATGGCTGACCTGGCTTCATTTGGGCTCCAGCCTGTGCATCCTGAGGTAATCATGTAATAGTTACCATTATGTTTGAACAGGGCTGGGGCTTCGTTATGTCCGGCAGGAAGTACCCGGATCCATTTCCCGGTAAAATCGAGGTAATCGTCCGTTAATTCTGAAATATGAATTGTAAGGTTTTCTTCTGCAGCATGAATATGATAGGCCTTCCCGTCATCATCCACAAAAAGGATCATATCCCTTGACATCTGCCCTTCCTTGAAGTCACGCCGGACAAAGAGTCCGTCACGCACTGCCTGTATCCACTCAGGTGTCCATGATTCCAACGATTCATTATCTTCTTTATATTTCATCTTATCAGGAAAATTCATTGGCCATTGTCCTGCATTGACACGGAAAGACTTCAGGTATTCATAGGGCCCTGTGACTTTATCGCTTATTGCAACTGCAGTTCTTGCAGCGTTATATCCCTGCCCCTTTAATTCAAGATGAAACCACATTACAAATTTCCCGGTTGTCTTATTATAGATCACCTTGGGTCGTTCCATTACACACCCGGGGGTAATCTCCGAGGCAGGATTATTAATCGTGGCAAGGGCCACTCCTTCATTTTTCCAGTTATACAGGTCGGTGGATGAATAACACCTTATACCAATCAGGGCCTGATTACCCTTGCGGCCGGCTGTTTTGTGTTCTCCAAACCAGTAATAGGTGTTTTCATAGAACAGTATGCCCCCGCCGTGGGCGTTGATGTGTATGCCATCTGAATCGGGCCAGGTTTCACCGGGCTGAAATTGATTATCCGGTCCGGGAGTACATGGCTTGTGATTGCTCGTCTGACACGAAACAAGTATTATCAGGATGTGCAGAATTATTGAAATCATATGGTGTTTTCGGTATTAAATCCCGGATTACCTATATTGACAACCTGCCCGAATTCATCTCATTTTCATGAATCGCTGCAGCATTATCAAAGGTACTGGAAAGAGTACCACCTGACTATCATAAACGCAACAGAAACTATAACAAATTTGAAATATTGAATCCTGCGAGCGCATTCCCCATAGCTTGCTGCGGGGTTAGCGAGCGCAATAAAAAATATATACAAAGGATCGAAGATTCCTCGTCCCGAGTCCTCGGGATGAGGAGCTTCAATGTCAATGTGAACTACTCCTGTTCTGTGAGCGGATCATCAGAGATCCCATTGATTAGGAGAATTTAATCATCAGCACGCATTGGCCCGATAATAAATCCGTAACTGTATTTTTTCCCTCTCAGCCTGTATTGGTCGTGAGGCAGCATGCCCCAGCTGTTATCACCGCCAAGCCCCCTTTGCATCAAGTCCACACTCAGGTAAACCTCTTCACTGGGATGGATGTCAATATGGTGTCGCTGCTTTTTTGACGGGCCCGGGTCAAAATCCTCTGACGGATTTTGCAATGCCGTTACACTCAACGGCTGAAGGCCTTCGATCTTAATCCCCTTACCCTTTCCATTCGTAAGTGTGAACCATCGCACATCGGTTTTATTCCCGTTTTCCTGGGGACGGATATATGGAACATATTGGTCTGCAACCATGCTGCTATAGATGCCCAGATGGGAGGAATAATTGCGGTCTGAATAATTTTCCCAGGGCCCTCTGCCATAATATGTAAACCGGTTATATGAGCCTGGCAATACCATTGACATCCCGAAGCGCGGCATCTCCGGAAGGTCTTCTTTACCAGCTTCAAATGAAAATTCAATTTGTATCCTGCCCCCGGAGATAACCGAATAGGTAGTTGTACAGTATGAATCAACATCTTTTAAATAGGTTGTTGTAATCATCCTGACTGCCTGGTCTTCTTTTTCAATGGTAACGTCTTTCACCGATTTATTTCTGCCGGCTTCCCTCCAAACATTTGAGATGACCTGCATATTATTCCCGAAGTCATTATCAACTGGAGCCCTCCAGAAATTGGGTTGCGGGGACCACCTCATAAAACTGCCTTTATAACGATATCCGGCTATCTCGCCTCTTCTTTTATCAAAACGAATACTAAAATCAGTCCCCTTAACCGTAAGCTGGCGGTCATCCTCCTCAATCTCCGGTTTTTCTGAAACAGGAGCAGTTTCCCGGACCGAAAACCATGATCCCGGATCGAACTCAAATTGTTCCCTGGCAATTTCATATCCTTCCGGGACAAGGTCCGTGCCCTTATTAGTATACGCATAAACATTAAGCAGATATTCCTTTCCCTCTGCAGGCTCTATGCCAGGCAGCGGTAAGGTTGCCCGTACTGATTCGCCAGGCAGGGCCCCGGCATTAAACCGTTCTGTTGCCACCAGGTTTCCGTTTAACAACAATTCCCACCTGAAATCGAAATTATCCAGGGCTGTAAACGAGTAATTGTTTGTAATTAACAGGGTTCCTTTTTTTAGATCCGGTTCAGTAAAATGGATATTCTGATATACTTTTTTAACTTCGTACAAGCCAGGATGCGGGGTACGATCGGGAAACACGAGCCCGTTCAGGCAAAAATCCCCATCATTATGCAAGTGACCGCTGCCAAAATCTCCGCCATATCCCCAGTAGTCCTCGCCATTTTCATTCCTTGCAAGCAATCCCTGGTCCACCCAGTCCCAGATGAATCCGCCCTGCATATTTGGCGAGTTATAGATAATATCCCAGTATTCCTTAAAATTACCGTTGCTGTTACCCATGGCGTGAGAGTACTCACACATGATATACGGACGGGTTACTTCCTCCCGCTGTGCATATTCGGTCATGTGGCCGATGGATGGATACATGGGACATACGATGTCGGTATTTTCTCTTTGCCCGGCCTGTTCAAACTGCACCAACCGTGTTTTATCCCGGTTTTTTATCCATTCATAGGCCTTGAAAAAGACCGGGCCGTTCCCGCATTCATTTCCCATACTCCAGATAATGACACAGGGATGATTCTTATCTCTTTCCACAAGCCTTTTTATCCTGTCCATATGGGCAGCCTCCCATTGGGGAAGGTATGCAGGATGCCTGTCGTGGTTAAACCTTGCCTGCCATTCGGCACCCATTCCATGTGTTTCAATATTAGCTTCATCGACCACATACATGCCGTACTCATCACATAACTCGTAAAAGGCTGTCGATTGGGGATAATGGCTGGTTCGGATAGCATTAACATTGAACTGTTTCATGACCATCAGGTCTTTTTTAATGGTCTCCCGGGGTACATAATGTCCCGTTTTTTCATGGTGTTCGTGCAGGTTGACACCCTTTATCATGATCCTCCTGCCATTCACCAGCAACTGGCCATCCTTTAATTCAACGGTCCGAAATCCCGTATGCGTACTGGTAGCTTCAATAATTCTACCGTTAATATCCTTCAGTGTAATGAGGACGCTGTAGAGGTATGGCGTCTCAGCACTCCATAATTCGGGTTTTTTTACATTATCGATCGTATAAACAGCCATTTTATCGCCTGGCGGGATGACCAGGTCACGTGAAGTTTCGGATACCTTTTTCCCGATACGATCCAGGAGAGTGACACATACCTTTCGCTTCAATGGTTGAGCCTGGTAATTTTTTACCGTGATCTCTGTTTCGATCCTCCCGTTTTTATATTTCTGGTCAAGGCCTGCCTTTACAAAAAAATCGAATATGCGGGTGCCGGCCGTTGAGTAAAGGAACACATCACGATCAATACCGCTTAACCGCCAGAAATCCTGGTCCTCCAGGTAGCTTCCGTCAGTCCACCTGTAAACTTCTACAGCCAGGATATTCCGGCCCGGCTTAATGTAATCAGTAATATCGAATTCCACCGGCGATTTGGTAACCTGGCTGTATCCCACTTTCCGGCTGTTTATCCAGACATACATGCCAGAAGTTCCTGCGTTGAAATGCAAAAACACCCGGCGGCCATCCCAGCCTGATGGTAATTCAAAAGTTCTTCGGTATGAGCCCACAGGATTATTATCATGGGGGATATTGGGCGGATCAGCAGGGTAGGGGTATCTGACATTTGTATAGATTGGGATGCCATACCCTTCCAGTTCCCAGTTCGCCGGTACTTTTATATCATCCCATTGAGAAACATCGTAATCCTTTTCATAAAAATCCACAGGTCTTTGATCCGGATCCGGTGCCCAGTGGAATTTCCATGTGCCGCTCAGGTTTAAGTAATATGGCGATTCCCCGTAATTATTCAGAAGGGCGGATTCTTCAGAAGCAAAAGGAATACCGGTTGATCTTGGCTCTTCTTTGTTTATCCCGAATATTTCAGGATTCTCCCAATCAGGCGATTGAGGAAATGATGGAGCAGATAATAATATTCCACAAATAATGACCAGGAATTTATTTTTCATTTTTGACAAATTAAATAGTTGACCTTTTCCCATCAATTCTAATGTGCTTTGAGTCAGGTCCGTTTCCGCTATCTCCCTGTTTTAATTATTTTTACTGTAGCCGGGTACTGATCACCTGATGCAAGTTGTATATAATAAATTCCTTCCTGCCAGTATTTTGTATTTATACTTAATTTTTCCATTGTGCCGGAATTCTCATAAACCTTTTGCCCAACAGCATTATAAATGGAAAGGGAATAATCTTCTGTCATCCCGGTCCTGAGGAGGATGTTAAGAAGGTCAGTGGCAGGATTTGGAAAGATAAGGATGTTTTCAGCACCAGGGCGGTGAAAATTGTCTGCCTGAACCACTGCAGATGTATCTTTCGGTAATGGAGATATATGGATCAGGTTAATTTTGGCATTCATGGATTCCAGGCCCGGTTCTACGGTCAACCTGCCGTCCTCAACGAGGATCGTGTCTGTGCCAGTCAGCATTGATTCTGCGGTATGCTGACCGCGGATCAACTCTATTCCCTCGGCTTCAATAACGTGATAGCTGTCGTAATAATCAGGGTCGCCGCTTGCGATGCTGACAATATAGGAACCGCTGTCGAGGGCTATTTCCCAGTCATATGTACCATTCCTTTGCAGGTGGTTCAGTGTATTCATGAGTGGATCGTCCGTTGACTGCCTGTCGCGGGCATTATCTGTATTCAGGATATTCCATCCATAGGTATATCCATTACCACGGTCACCGTACACACTTCCGTCATCGGCCAGGTATCCTTCCGGTACCGGGGAGGAAGCAGGCTGGAAGTTGATCTGTATTTCACCCGGGAAAAGCGTATCCCCCATTTCTTTCTGTACATGAAACCAGATGCAGGTATCATAACAAATTACCTGGCCTTTGAACCCTGTAACATATATTTGGTTTGTGTCCCTGTCAAGCTTTGTATCCCCCCACCTGAAAACATGGTTGCCCGATTCCAGGGTGCGGTATTTTGTCTCATTCAATTCAAGGGAAACTGAATCGCAATTTGAATAAACCTTGACTTCAGCAAGTGAATCTGTCCGGTTTGAGTATCTTCTGCTGGAGATATATACAAATGGATCGCCGGACCAGTTTGCTTTGTAATAATAAAACGCATCTTTTTTCAAAGCGCGGTCGCGGCTAACCATTCCCTTGTCATTGATACCCGGCGCTATGCCTTCAAAGCGCCCGTCGGATGCAAAATCGAAGCCGACCCAGATGGCAGAGGACCATAAAAAAGGCCTTTCTTCTATGGCTTGCCAGATTGCTTCATGCAAAATGTTCTGGTACTCTTCCGGATGAAAAAAGCTATTATGAACGGTTGTTGGCGGATCCTCCAGGTGATCGTTATAATCGGCTCCTGCACCATATTCACTCACACCTGGTAATGAGTTGGAATGACTGGAATGCATCCAGTCAGCCCAGGGGCCAAAATCATTATAGGATCCCCCGTACCATCCGAAATACTTGTTCCAGGAAATCAGATCGGGTATCCAGTGGGTTGCCCTTTCATCGTACATGGCTGCCGCAGTGGTAAGTCTTGTCGAATCCAGTTCATGCGCCAGAATGTTCAGTTCATTGACCAAAGGGGCCGGATCAGGTCCGGACTGGAAATTAATCTCATTAAATAACCCCCAGAAAAAGACAGAAGGATGGTTATAGTTCTGTTTTATCAGTTCTGCCAGCTGAGATTTAATATTGGATGTGAACAGGGTGCTTGTACTGACCCTGTTGACAAGTGGTATTTCAGTCCAGAGCACCATTCCTGAAGTGTCGCAATAATCATAGGTGTATTCACCATGCTGGTAATGGGCAAGGCGTAAAAATGTACACCCCATCTCGTGCATCAATTCCATATCCTGCTTCCTGTCCATATCGGAAACAGCCCTGCCCTTATCATTACGGTCCTCGTGCATAGCCACTCCATGCAACGGGTAACGGCGGCCATTCAGATAAAATCCTGAGTCGGGCTCCACTGAATATTCCCGGATCCCCAGTGGCTGGCATACCTCATCTTTTAATTCCCCTTCGATCAGGATCTTAGCTTCAAGCTTATACAGGTAAGCATTATTCATTCCATTCCAGAGAATGGGATCAGTGATCACCTGCTGCTGTATTACCTCAATTACCGTATCACGGGGAAGCAGTATATCAGCATAACCGGAATCTGCTATTGCCCCATCCATGTCTCTTATGATGGCATTTAACCTTATCGTGGTATCTTTATCGTAATGATTGCCTAACAGGATCCGCGTGTTGATTTTTGCTGAAGCGGGAGAAATATTATATGGTGTGATATAAATACCCGGTGAGGCATAATCGAGCGGTGAAATAAATGTCTTTTCTGTCATGATAAGGTTCACTTCCCTTGTTATTCCTCCAAAAAAGGTAAAGTCGCCCGACAACGGGGCTGATTCGATGGTACCTGAATTATCAACTTTTACGGCGATCGTATTATCCTGGCCGGGCCGGATAAGATCTGTTATTTCAAAAATAAAAGCTGCATAACCGCCTGTATGGGTTCCTGCGAACTCACCGTTTACGTAAACATCGGTTTTCATGTTGGCTGAGCCAAAACGGATAAATACCTGTTTGGCCGACCAGGCAGGATTAAACAGGTATTTCTTTCTGTACCAGAAGGCAGACCTGACATAATTACTGCCCCCGTCCTGGCCATCCAGGTAGTTCCATGTATGGGGCAGATCCACGCTTTCCCATGATGAATCATCAAATCCCGGTTGAATGGCAGCATTGTCCGGTGAACTTCCGAATCTCCAGTTTTCACTCACATTGACTGTGATTCGCTGAGCCTTAAGTTCAACCAGCAAAAGAGTACAGGCCAATAGGATAAATATCTTTTTCACTGATTCAGTCCTGTCAATAATTAATGAATTCCATCTATTGAGAATGAAAGCTACAAGGAATTAAAATCTAAATGATTCAATTATTCGACAATAACTTGACTTTTTTCAAATAAATTAAAGTTTATTCATTCCCTGTAACAATGCATTCAAGATGAAATGGCTCCGGATGCCGGTTCCTTATAAGTCTGTTCTGTTTATTTTATCAATATCAGTTTCCTGGTGAATTGCTGTACCTGGTTCTGATCCCTGATGACTATCCTGTAAAAATATATGCCGTTATTCATCGTGTTACCGGCAGAGTCAGTGCCGTTCCAGGTTACTATATGGGATCCGGCCGGCTGATGATCACTGATGAGATTAATTATTTCCTGGCCGGTGATATTGTATACAGTGAGCTCAACAAATGCTTCATCCGGCAGGATGAATTGTATATAGGTCAGCTCCGAAAACGGATTCGGATAATTTTGTACAACAATATTTTCCGGTACAGGTATATAATCCTTTATATGCACTGTTGTATCAATATCATCCCTGCCGGGAGAACCTCCGGGCGCATAGGATTCACGCCATTGATCAGGTGTTTGCTGGTCTCCCGGCGGGTTTATTTCTGTTGGAACAAGGGAGTACCCGTAACCATCGGCAAAGCGGGGCCAGGGCAGGTCATCCCAGTAGTGGAAGGCACATATAGTATCATCAACAGGACTTGTTAATACTATCCATTCACCTCCGTTGTCCAGCTGCCCCTGGTATTCATCATCGGGATGAAATCCGTATCTGTTTGTAAAATGTGCCGAATCTGAAGCCAGCACAATAAACTCGCCGGGAAAGAATTGTTTCTCAGCAGGGAAAGTGTATTCAATCCCGTCAACAAAGCCGGTGCCGCCAATTTCCAGCGTTGACAGGCCGGTATTCTTTAATTCGATGAATTCATATTCCCTGTCATCAACACTATCCGAGGCTAACGGATGATAATGAACCTCTGTGATCTTAATGTATTTATAATCTTCAGGTATTACAAAAGATTTCTTTGTCAATGCACTCCATGTCCCGTCAAGGTAGGTGCGGGCTTTGATGTGGCTGGAATGGTCAAGCCCGATTGCACTGCTGTACATCATTGCTTCAGGAGATACACTTACCTGTATCTGGTCCCTGGCTTTTAGTTCAAGAGATATCAGGAAGTCCGAACTTGATGTGCCTGCGTTGAGTCCATGAATGGCCAGCAGGTTGTTTCCTTCTTCCAGCAAATAAATGTATTCTGATATGTCAAATATTTCATCAGAAAGGGATTCGTGCTGGAGTATTGCAGCTGAGTTCCATTCCAGGACTGCCGGGGCATTGGCATCTGCCACCCTGTTACCGTTCAGATAGGCAACGAATCCATCATCATACCGGATATTCATGATAAGTGTTTTGATCTGAATAAGGTCAGAATCGTTAAGGCTGAAAGGTATCCTGATATAGCACGAGTTTACCGGATCTACACCGTCTTCATACATATC